>NZ_JBEXCY010000079.1:0-48144 GCF_040605515.1 Dactylosporangium sp. NPDC005572
TGTCACCGATCACGATGGTGTTGTCACGGTCGAAGACCGTGCCGTACTTGGCCGCCGCCCGTTGCTGGGCGATGGCGACGAGTTTGGGCCGGTCGGTGTCGTCGTCGCCGTACGCGCCGACGTCGAGCTCGAGGTAACGGTCCAGGTCGAAGACTTCGAGCTTGATCTGGGCGACTTGGCGGAGGTTGCCGGTGAGCACTGATTGGACGATCTGCGGGTGGTTGGCGACCGCGGCGAGTGTTTCGATTGCACCGGGTAAGACCCTGCCGCGGCGGGCGAGTTCGTCGCGGTGCCGGTCATATTCGGCGGGCAGTTCGGCCTTGTACCGCGATAGGTACGGCTCGTCGGTGTCGATGCCGTGCAGCCGCAGCGTCGCGGTGAGGATCGACGGTTCGGTCTGCCCGGTCACATCGGCTTTGTGGACCATCTGGACCCCGGTGGCCGTGTGGAACGCGTTCGCGTACAGGTCGCCGCCCATCCCGCGCGTTTCGATGAGCGTATGGTCGACGTCCCACAGGACCAACCGGCGGATGGATCGAGGCAGGATCATCGTCTGAGTCTGCCAGGCGGAGCGTAGCCTGCTGAGAACAACCGGTCCCGATGCGTGCGGGGGTGACGGTATGGATTTTGACGAGTGGGCGATCGGGCAGCGCATCGCCCAGTACCGCCAGCGGCGCGGCCTCACTCAGGACGAGCTCGCCGGCCTTGTCGGGATCTCGCTGTCGATGATGAAGAAGATCGAAGCGGGTACCCGGACGGTGACCCGCTTCTCGCAGTTGGTGCTGTTCGCGCAGATCCTGCGCGTGTCCGACCTGCGCGACCTGACGGGGGTGCCGATGTCGCTGATGCCGGACGGCCGACGCGGTCATCCGGCGGCAGACGCTGTGCGCATGACGGTACTGGAACGCGGCCACGGCGCGGAACCGGTAGGTCTGGAGCGGCTACGGCGCCTGGCCCAACGCGCGTGGGGCACCTGGCAGGAGCCGTCGACCTTCCGCTACGACGCAGTCGGGCAATACCTCACCGAGGTGATCGGCCTGGCGCAAGCGCAGGTGGAGACGTCAACCGGTGAGGAGCGGCGGCAGGCGCTCGCCGTCGCCAGTTCGGTGTACCAGCTGGCCCGGACCTGGACCAAGCGGGTCGGCGAGTACGACTTGTCCTGGGTCGTCGCCGACCGGGCCGTCGCCTGCGCCATCGACGCCGACGATCCCGACCTGACTGCGGCGGCAGCATGGAATCTCGCCATGATCCTCTCGGCGCAAGGGAAGACGACGCAGGCCCGCAGTGTGGTCCGCCAAGCAATCAGCGAGCTCGGCCAGCTCCTCGGCGACCAGCCTGCGCCGGCGCGGCTAGCGGCCTACGGCGGCTTGCATCTGCTCGGGGCGACCGAGGCGGCTCGTGAAGACGACGCCCGGGACGCGTGGAACCTGCTCGACACGGCGGCGACGATCGCGGCGCGTACGGGCGAGACCAACCACCATCGGATGGTCTTCGGGCCAACCAACGTAGTTCTGCACCGCATCTCCACAGCGATCGAGCTCGGCCGCACCCGTGAGGCCGTCGAGCTCATCGAGCGCACCGACGCCCGTGACGCCGCGTCGGTGGAACGACGGCTGACCTTCCACATCGATGCGGCTCGGTGCTATACGCGACGGGACAACGTCGTGGCCGCCGTCCACATGATGGGGCGGGTGTTGCACGACTCGCGCGACGAGCTGCGTTACAACCTGATCGCCCGGGAGACCTTACGGCAGCTCGGCGCCCGCTGCACGCCGTCGATCCGGGCCGACCTTGACCCGCTGCTTGAAGCAGCCGGTCTGACACCGTAACTCCCTACACCGGGGCGCAGGGACACCGACAGTGTCCCTCCCCCGCAGTGCCTCCTCCGATCCGTCACCGCGCATACGGTCGTGTTCGTTCCGCGCAACAATCCCCGCCTGACAGTCGGCGGGGTCTGCCGCGGATCAACGGTCGTGAGGAGGCGGATGTCTTGAGCTCGACGGACTGCGCGGACCGGCCCGCCGGTCAGCCGGGAGCGACGTCGGTGCAGCCCGCCCGGGTGTTCATGCATTCGCGATCGCTGGCCAACACCCAGCGTCCGGCCGGATCGCACCTCCGAGACGGCAGAGGGCGGGTGCCGCCAATGTTGCCGCCCGCCCTCCGCCTGCACCTCACTGCCGGCGCCTGCGATCTCGGGCGAGAGGTCAACGGGCCCGGCCGAGTTGGCCTGCGGTACCAGTCGGGCGATTCCAAGTGGTTATCCTGCCGAGGAACGACCCTCTGGTCGATCTCCCGTCGCCCGATCGCGCCGCTGGCGCGCACCCCCGCGAGTGTCCGGGCTGGCGACCGCAGGTACCGCGGTGGCGTGCCGGTGGGCAGCCGGCACGCCACCGCCCCGCCGAGCCTCCACGTCCATCCGGAAAATGATGTGCTCATGCGCACGGCGGGTCCGACGCACCATCTGCAGGTCCACCCCCCACTGTCGCCGATGTGGCGTTGCGCTTCCACGGCACCGCGCAGACCGTGCGTCGTGTGCGGGCCGCTGCGGTGCGCGTCCTGTCTGGAGGCGTTCGACCGATTAGTGCGGGATGGTGGCCGTGTGTTACTCCAGCACCACTGGCTGTTGCCGGCGGTTCGGGGTGGTGGGTGATGCGGCCGGTGCAGGTTGGTGACCTTCTGCACTTGAAGGAGCCGGATTACTGCTACGGCACAGGGAACTTGACGCTGCGCGTGACCTCTGAGCCGGCAGCGCTGCCCGATCCGGAGTGGGTCGACGTCACCGGGGTCGAGATCTTCTGGAACGGTCAGCGCGGCACCGAACGACAAGTCCGCGTCCGCAGGAGCGCGCTGGATCATGCCCGCACGCGGAACGCCCCGTGAGGACGACGACGATGAGCCCGCTACGTCTGAAGATGCCGGTGGCCGACAGCTACTACTTTGTCGCCCACGACTACATGGCCGGTCGTCGCCGGCTTGACCGCCGTGTACTCGGGATCGGGTTGGCCGCTGCGTTGCTCGGCGAGCTGGTGGTTACCGGGGTCGTCGCGGTCAGCGGCGAGCGCCTGTATGTCCTGCACGAGTCACCGCCGGACAGGTTGCTGTACGACATCAACGTGCAGCTGCTTGGCCAGCCGCAGCACCGTGACCTACCGACCTGGCTGGCCTTCCTCGCAGTGACCGCCGAAGCCAAGGTGACCGAACGGATGCAGGCCAGTCGGAGGCTCGACGAGGTTGAGCTGCGCCGAGTGATCGGCAAGCGGCGGGCGCTAATGCCGGCCGACGTGAACGAGGCCGCCTGGCAGGCCCTCCGGCTGGAACGGGCACTCACCACAGCAGCCGACATGACCCACGCCGACCTGTTCCTGGCCGGCATCGTCCAGGCCACCGGCCTGCTGCCGCACGTGTTGTGGAACCCGGACACCAGCAACATCGGCAACCTTGTCCTGTCCCGCGTGCTGCCACTCATCGACCCCAGCCTGCTCGCCATCGTCCGGCAAACCGAAGCCGCCGTCGGCCGATCCGTGCTCGCCCCAAGGTAGGCGCCCCCTCGATCCCCTGCCACCGCACCAGTGCGCCTAAATAAATCGACAACTATCGATATAGGAGATCCTGAGATGCCTCGATCCAGACCGGGCACCCGACACGACATCATCGCCGCGACGCTCGCACAGAACCGGCTGGGCGTGCTCGCCGTCGTGTTCTTCGTCCTGGCCGCGGCCGCCCCGATGACCGTGGTGGCCGGCGGCGCGACCACCGGCTGGGCCGTCACCGGCGTGCTCGGCATCCCCATCGCCTACCTCGCCGTCGCGGTGGTCCTCGCGATCTTCTCCGTCGGCTACACCGCCATGAGCCGCAAGATCGTCAACGCCGGCGCGTTCTACTCCTACATTGCTCGCGGCCTCGGCCGGGTGGCCGGGGTGGCGGCGGCGTTCGTGGCCATGCTCGGCTACAACGCCATGCAGTTCGGCCTCTACGGCGGATTCGGCGCCGTCACCACCGGACTCATCGGCGAACGGCTCGGCTTCGACGCGCCGTGGTGGCTGTACGCGGTCATCGCCTGGGCCGTGATCGGCGTCCTCGGCGTGCTGCGCGTCGACGTCAACGGCAAAGTCCTCGCCGTCCTCCTGCTCGCCGAGATCGCCATCGCGCTCATCTACGGCGCCGTGGAAGTGACACACCCGGCCGGCGGCACCGTCACATACGACTCCCTCGCAATCTCGTGGCTGTGGAACGACACCATTGGCGCCGGCTTCGCCACCGCCATCGCAGGCTTCGTCGGCTTCGAAGCAACCGCCGTGTATGCCGAGGAAACCAAGGACCCGCGCCGCACGGTGCCTCGCGCCACCTATCTGGCACTCGTCACGATCGGCCTGCTGTACGCCGCGAGCAGCTGGGCAATGTCGGTCGCGGCCGGGCCGCACCAGATCATCGACCGGGCGAAGACCGACAGCACGGAGCTGATGTTCAATCTCGTCAGCCCATACCTGCACCGCGTGTGGCTGGACATCGGGCACATCCTGTTCGTCACGAGCCTGTTCGCCGCACTGCTCGCCTTCCACAACACCGTCGCCCGCTACTTCTTCGCCCTCGGCCGCGAACACGTCCTCCCGACATGGCTCGGAACAACCGGGGCCAACAACGCGCCGAAGTGGGGCTCGATCGCCCAGACGGTGCTCGCCGGCTTGGTGCTCGTCGTCTACGCCGCCGCCGGCCTCGACCCGATCGTGCACCTGTTCTTCTGGCTCACCGTCCTCGGCGGGCTCGGCGTCCTCATCCTCATGACCGCAACGTCGGTCGCCGTCATCGCCTACTTCGCACAGGCCGACAACCGGGGCGGCGTCGGCATCTGGAGCACCGCGTTCGCGCCAGCCCTCGCGGCCATCGGGCTCGGCTACATGCTCTGGCTAACCCTCACCCAGTTCGACGTGCTCCTCGGCGTCACCGACCCCCACTCGATCGTGCCGGTGATGCTGCCGTCGCTGTTCGGCATCGCCGCCATCGCCGGCGTCATCTGGGCGATCGTCCTCAAGATGACCCGCCCGGTCACGTATGAGCTCATCGGCATGGGCGCCACCAGCGCCACCGCCGAAGCACGCATCACCGCCGCGATCGCCTCGGAGCGTGTCAGATGATCGCCAGCCGCGCAGACTTCACCGTCCACGAGGCCCGACTCAAGAACATCGGCCCAGTGACAGGCACGCTGGCCGAAGCCTTCCTCGGCGGCGACCTCGCGCACTGGCTCATCGAAGACCGCGAGACGCGCCGGGCGGCATACGCCGACTACTTCTGGATGCTCGCCGAATTCTTCCTCCGCCACGGCCAGGTCGACGTCACCGCCGACATGGACGCCGTCGCCCTCTGGCTACCGGTGGAAAACCACGTCGACATCAATATCCCCGACTACGACGAGCGGCTCGCGAAGATCACCGGCGACGCGGTCGGACGCTTCGTGCTGCTCGACATGACGACACAGTCGCATCATCCCCAGTACCGGCCGCACCACTACCTGTCGCACATCGCCGTCCACCCCGACCGCCATGGCCAAGGACTCGCCAGCGCACTGCTGCGCCACCGGCTGGCACAACTCGACCAAGACGGCGTCCCGGCCTACCTCGAAGCCACCGGCATCCAGACCCGAGCGATCTACGAACACTTCGGGTTCCGCCTGATCTTCCCCGTCGACATCCCCAGCGGCCCGACCCTCTTCCCGATGTGGCGGGCGGCCGGAGGAGCGGCGCCACACCCGCAACACTCGGCGAGGTAATCCAACGGCCCTCCGCGGGAAGAGGCAGCCTGTTTACGGCTGGCTGCCTGCAGGGCCCCGCAGCCGGACCGTGTGGGAGCCGGAGCGGGAAGGGGGCGCCCGGTATATAGACCGGGCGCCCCGCCTCTGCCCAGCGTTAACCTTCGGCGCGGTCGCTTGTTGGAGGTCTTGGATTCGCTGCGAGAGGCGACCGTAGTAGCGGATGCAGGCACTCCGCGGAAGGGTCGCCTCAGGATACCGCCAGATGGCCTTGTGGCCGTATGATGAGAGGATGAGGCTCCGAGGTTTGGGTGAGGTGCGGTACTTGGCGGTCGCCGACGCCGTCCGGAAGGCGATCCTCTCCGGGGTTTACGCGCCTGGTTCGCCGCTGCCGTCCGAGCAGCGCCTGCTGGCCGAGTACAGGTGCGGCCGGGACACGGTTCGCGACGCGCTCGACGTCCTCCGCGGCGAGGGATTGATCATCAAGGAGCGCGGCTTCCCCACGCGAGTCACGCCGCTCACCGATCGGATTGTCGTGCCACTGCAGGCGGGGGCGGTAGTCGGCGCGCGGATGCCGCTGCGGTCGGAGACCGGCATCCTCGACTGCCGGCCTGAGGTGCCTTTGCTCACCGTGACGACCGACGACGGCGAGGAGTGTCTCCATCCGGCCGACCGGGTGCTGCTCGCCGCCGCGCCGGCAGCACAGAACTGAACCCCTGGCTGGGTGTGCGTCGGACACCGCACCGTAGTGAACGGAACAGAGGTCACGGCGAGGGTGGCGTGGCCGGAGGTGGCGGGCCACACCAGGCGGTCCGCCGTCGGTGGGCGGCAGCGTCGGGCGCGGTTGTGCCATGCTGCCGGTATGGCTCGGACGGTGTACCGCCCAGACCACACCGCACATATCCGCGCTGAGCTGGCGCGCTCGGCGTGGTACTTCGCGACCGGGCTGTTCGTAGTGCTGGCAGCGGCAGGGGCGACGTTCATGGTCGTTGAGGTGGCTGGTGTGTCATCGCGGCCGGTTTGGCTGGGCCAGTTGTGGATTGCCGGTACGTTCGCCGCCACGGTTTCCCTGGCCGGGCTGTTAGTGGTCCTGCTGCGCTGGTGGTGGTATCTGCGCCGCCGCACCGAGCTCGACGCCGCCGGGGCGGAGGCCGTCGGCGAGGTGTATGCCCGGTTGGCGAACCGGCGCCGCCGCGAGCCGTAGCGGTCAGGGCCGGCGACCGGACCTGGTGTGTCAGCGTTGAGTTGCGTGGGGGAGCTGCCCGCTCGAAGGTTTGGGGGGTGCGGGGATTTCCGGCTGTCCCGACGACGGGCGACCAGCCTTCGCGGCATGCCCGCTGACCGGTGTGCGTTGTCGGTGCCGGTCAGGCGGCAGGTAGCCGCCAAACGGCGACGGTCTTGTCGCCGCTGGCGGTAACCATCGTCTCGCCGGCCGTCGGACTGGACGCTGCCGAGGAGATGCTGTCGTTGGGCCGGTCGGCCGACAGTTTCCGCCAACGATGTTCGGCTCTCACCTGTCGGCTTTCGGGTTACGCGTTGGCTAGCCAACCAGCATGTGCGGGTCCGGTGGGCTGGTCGGGTGGGCTGTTGTGGTGGCGGCGTTTGTTTTTGACGCGTTCGGCGACGGCTCCGGCGGCTTCGTGGTGCAGGCGTTTGACGACGCTTTGGTAGGTGTCGCGGGTGAGGGTGGTGGTGGAGTGGCCGAGGAGTTCGGAGACGACTTTGATGTCGATGCCTGCGTCGAGGGCGATGGTGGCGGTGACGTGGCGTAGGTCGTGCAGGCGGATCGGGGGGAGGCCGGCGCGTTTGATGAGGCGGCGGAAGCGTTGGCTGACGGTGTTGGGGTTCCAGGCGTGACCGTCGGGTTGGACGAAGAACATGCCGGTGTCGGGCCAGTCGGGTCCGGCGGCGAGGCGCCAGGCGGCGCGGCGGGCTTTGTAGGCGGTGAGGACCGCGACGGTGTCGGGGTCGAGGATGACGTCGCGGTTACCGGCTTCGCTCTTGGGTGGTTTGCGGCGGTTGCCGTGGCCGGTGTCCTGGTTGACGATGCTGACCTCGCTGTTGCCGAGGCGGACCTCGGCGTCGAGGAGTCCGCAGGCTTCGCCGCGGCGGGGTCCGCGGTAGGCCATGAACTGGAACATGGGGTGCAGGTCGGGGGCGTGTTCGGCGGCGTAGTCGAGGAACTCGGCCAGGAGTGCGTCGGTCCAGACCATGACCTTGCTCGGTACCTCGCCGGTGGTCTTCCACCGTTGGACCCGTTCGGGTTCCCAGACCATCGGTTTGGGGCGCGGGTTGGGGGTCTTGACCAGCGCGGCCGGGTTCGGCACGCCGCTGATGACGCCTTTGGTGAGGGCGTCGTTGAATGCCTTGCGCAGTGTGCCGCGGATTCGGGAGATCATCGCCGGGCCGGTGGGGCGTACGCCGCGTACGGTGGCGCGCACGTCCGGGTCGGTGCTGGCCTTGGCGGCTTCGATGTCGGCGTTGCGGGCCTTGATCCAGGCTTTGAGTTCGTCGATGTGGTGCGGGCGCAGCCTGTCGAGCACGACCTCGCCCAGGCATGGGATGAGGTGGACCCGGACGTGTGACTCGTAGGTGCGTCTGGTGTTGTCGTCGATGTCGTGGGCCTGCAGCCAGCGGGGGAGCCATTCAGCGACGGTGGGCACACCGGTGAGCGGGTTGCCGGTGCGCAGCCGACGGCGGACCTCGTCGAGGTCGGGCAGCGGCAGTCGGGCACGGGCGGCGGCCTCCAGCAGGTCGGCGAGGGCCGTGCGGGCGCGCCGGTCGCGGCCGGCGAGGTCGAGCAGTTGCCGGGCGTGGTCGAGGTCGTCGACGGCGGCCTTGTGCGTGTCGAAGCCGGCGGGGCGTCGTTGGCGGCGGCGGCCTTCGGCTGTGGCTGGCAGTTCGAGTTGGTAGGCCCAAAGGCCGTGGTCGGGGTTCCAGGATCGGTTGGCGCGGCGCAGTTTCGGGCATGTGTTGCCCAGCGGCTTGCCGGTGGTGGTGTCGCGGCAGCCGCAGCGTTTGAACACGGATCCGGCGTGTTTCACGGTCGAGTACTCCAGGTTGAACGGGCGCGGTGCTCGGGTGTGCATCGGTTTGTCGATCGACATCCACGCTCGACCGGCCGTGACGATCAAGTCGTCACGGCCGGTCGATTGCGGGATTTTCTGGCTATGTGGGTGGGCTGTCGGCGGCGCCGGTGTTGTCGGCGGTCGGGGGAGGGCCGTGGTGGTCGACATGGTCGGGACGGAGTGCGGCGAGGAGCGCGGGAACCGGGACGCGGTACTTCGCCCCGGCTTTGATGACCGGTACGGGGAAGGTGCCGGTGCGGGCGAGGGTGTAGGCGGTGTTGCGGGACAGGCCGAGGATCTGTCCGGCGGTGACCACGTCGGTGGTCGCCCCGAGCGCCCGGATCGCCTCGTCGGTCCAGGCCGGAGGCGTTGCGGTGGTGGCGCGGTGAGGGGTACGGGTCCGTCGGCGATCGCGCATGGCAAAGCTCCAGGTGGATAGGCGTGGTGGTGGATTGTGCCGGTGCCCCTGCCCGGCAGCGGTTGCCCGGGGAGGGCAGTCTGAGCGGGCGGTGCTAGGGAGTGGTTATGGCACGCGGAGCATCCGGAATCAGGGCATCGGCGGGGGTGACGCACATGCTGCGCTGGCGGCCTGGGCGCTATCGGTATGGGTGTGCTGTAGGCGCTGCGGTTGCTGGTCGCCGTTGCGTTCGCGGCGTGGCCGCCGATACGGCACAGGCGGTCGGTGCGGTTTCGGTGGGGTGGCGGTGGCCGGTACGGTGGTGTGGGCAGTGTGGGCAGCGGCGGATCGCACGCCGACCCTGTCCCTTCTGAGGGGAGCTCGCTCTCGCGCGGCGACGGCGGTGACGCTGGGTGGGGTCATCTGCCGGTGGCCGCCCAGCCGTTGGCGCCGCTTCGGCGAGATGGCGACCGACCTGGGCCGACCAGCGATCCATCGTCACGCGGCGTGGCTGGCGTTTCGGCCGTCGCCCGCGTGCCGCACGGGCCCGATCCGCCGGTACGCGAACCCGGCCCGCGGCGCCGCACCAGGGCCCTGATTGAGCTCGGCGGAGCTCATGCTGGCACCACGTACCGGGCCGGGTCGATCAGCAGGCACAGCGCTGCGGCGGCCTGCTGCGGCAGCCCCATCAGCCATTCGACGAATGGCGGCGCGAGGATGGGTTTGCCGTGCCTGCCGGGCTGTGACGGGTCCGGGAAGGCCCGGCCGAGTAGCAGTTCCCAGCGGGTGACGGCGACGGCGTAGCCGCCCCAACGACTCTTGTCGGGCATGCCGAGTGCTGGCGCCGACGCCGCTCGCAGGTCCACCGCCCGGCGCGTGGCCGGCATGCGGGTCATGGCCGGGGCCGAGGGGTTGGCCGATGCGGACGGCGGCGGATGGCAGGGTCAGGTCGCCGTGGGAGCCGCGCTGGCCGGGGCCCTTCACACCGTCGGTGCGCGGGGTCTGAGAGCGGGCGCCCTCGCCGTCACGGGGCGGCGGGGGCGTCGCGTCGGGCTACCGTGTGCCTTGTAGGTCACGCAGCGCCCCGGAGATCTGGTCGCGGGTCTCCGCGTTGCGTCCCGGCAGCGCGAACACGGCCGCCACGACGAGCGTCAGCACCGGTACCATCAGCGGGTTGTCGGTGTATCTGGCGGTGAACGGCAACGCGACTGCCGTCAGAAGCAACGCTGCCGGGCGCGCGAAGGTCGCGGGCGAGCGCCACCCGGAGCGCTTCGGCACGGCCGCCCCGGCGGCCTCCAGCTCGGTCCAGTCGCCGCGGGCGACCGCGAGCATGTGCCGCCGCAGGTCGACGCACAGGTCTACGTAGTCGGCCCGGGTCCGGGCCGTCCCGAGCCGGGCGTGCGCCTGGTGGAGCACCGTGCCGATGCAGGCCGCCCGCTTCCGCGCGGCGGCCCGTTCGTCGCCGTCGACGGCGGCGACCGCCGGCATCGCTCGGTGCAGGTCGCGGGCGTAGCGCCGGCACAACGCGCGGAGCCTGCGCCGGACCGGTCGGCGGCGCCACGTCGGCGTGGCCGCTACGAGGCTCGCCAACAGCCAGCTGAGGTGGGTGACGGTGAGCTGCCCGGTGCGGAGCCGGCCCGCCGGCCCGTCGAAGCCGCGCAGTGTCAGCCGGCGGTGCACCCGGACCAGGATCAACGTGGCAGCGAGGTGGCTGAGGCCGGCCGCCAGCGCGGCGTACAGGGCCGCGTTGGTGATCTGCGGCCCCGGGCCGACGGTGCCCGCTGCCAGCTCGGCCGCGGAAAAGAAGACGATCGTTACCACCTGCACCGATGGGCGCAGGTTCGTCGTCGTCAGCAGCAGGAGGGGGGCGAGGAACGCTAGCGTGAGCGCGCCACACCAGAGCACGTCGGCGCGGTCATAGGGCTGCGGCAGCCAGCGCGGCAGCCCGAGCAGGCCTACCGCGACGAGCGCCGCGGCCGTCGCCACGGTGGTGCCCAGCACGGCGGCGTGGCGCCAGCCGGTGTGCGTCACGGCGGCGGTCAGGACCGCCTCACGGCGCAGCGACGGCCCGGCCAGACGTCGCCACGGCCAGTCGGGCCAGGGGATGTCCTCGGTGTTCTCCGCGTACTGACGCCGCGCCGTCCGCAGGATGCGGGCCAGGCGGTGCCGCCGCCGCAACCGGAGCCGGACATCCACCACCGACCAGGCAGGATTCACCACCGAATCGTGCGCGCTCGGCGGCGTCTCGGAGCATCCCCCCGACGACTCGTTCCGACTACCTTCGTCGGCATGGGTGCCTGGTACGGGTGGTCAGCGGGCTGGGACATGCGTTGGATGCGGGCGGTCGTCGCCATGCTCACGGCCTGCGGCGTGTTCGCCGGGCTGCTCGTGCGGGAACCGCGGTCCGGCTCGCCCGGGGCGGACGAGGTGGCATCGATCGAGTGGCGGGCGAGGCTGGCGTTGTCGTCGACGGTGCATCTCGTCGGCGACCTGGTCATCGTCGTCGAGCCGGTCGGCTCCAGCGGCCGCGTGACGTATGCCTACGACCTCGGTGCCGCAGCCGGATCCGCGGACGTGTGGCGCCGCCCGGGCTGGGTCGAGCCTGTCGAGACGCTCGACGGCACGCTGCTGGTGACGCGGTACGAGACCGGGTTCTCGCTGGTCGACCCCCAGACCGGGCTGGCGCGCTGGACGAACCTCGACGCCGACGAGGTCGACGAGTTCGGCGGCGTGCTGATCTGGAATTCCTGCGACGAGGAGACCGGGGCAGGGATGTGCGCCCTGTCCGGCCTCCGGCTCGCGGACCGTGCCGGTGAGGAGGTCCGCCGGGGCCTGCGGCCCGACTGGACGATACCGGTGGAGGCCGACTGGAGCCTGGACTGGCCGCTCGAGGGCGTCTGGCGGGCCCCTGGCACGCGGTTCGAGAGCCTCCGGGCAGAACCCGCCCCGGGTGGCACGCCTGTGCTGCTGCCGCTGCGGCAGGACGACCGGTTCGAGGTCGTCGACCCGGCGACCGGGCGGGTGGTCTTCGGTCCGGCCGTCGAGTCGCCGTGGGAGAGAATCCTGGTGCTCGGGCGCTCGGTGGTGCGGATCGCCACCCGCTGGGACGGCGTGCGGTGCGGGTACGAGGTGACCGCGACGAGCCTGGACGAGACAGCAGTCTCGTGGAGCCGGAACGACCTCGATCTCGGCACCGCGGGCGGCACGGGCTGCCAGCAGACCGTCAGGATTGTCGCCGCCGCCGGCGTGCTCTGGGCGCGGGTCGGCGGCCGTCCGGTGCTGCTGGACACCGCGGCCGGCCGGGAGCGATGGGTCGGGCAGCCGGATGAGCGGGTCGTCGCCTTGAGCCGGTCCTACGCGATCGTCGCTACGCCGGCTGGCCGCCTGCGGCTCGTGGGCCTCTTCACGGGCCACGTGCAGGCGGAGCTGCCCGGCACGGTCGACGAGTTGTCCGCCGTCGCCGTCGTCGCCGGGGGCGTGATCGTCGAGTCCGGGAACGGGATCTGGCGCTGTGATTTGCAGTGCTCGCGCGTCTTCACCGGTGGCTGGCTGCTGGCGACCGACTCGTCCAGGGCCGCTGTCCAGTGGGAACACGACGTCGTGGTGGTGCCGGTATGACGGCCGCGACGCGAGGAAGGCCATCGAACCCGTCCGTGAGAAACTGTGCACCGCCGCGGTTGCTGCTGCCCGGCCTGCACGCCGGGCTGGACTACCTGCAGGCCGGTGTCGCGGAGGTGTGACGTCGGCTGCTGCCCGACGATGACCCACAACGCGCGAAGGACGGCTGAAGATCTACTCGCCGACGAAAACATCGTGGCTGGCCAGCGCGGGCCGGTCGCAGCACCGCAGGGCGAAGGTGAGTCCGAGTGCACCGTGAACCGGCGGGCGTGGCTTGGTGCGGCCGATGCGCTCGTTTTACATCAAGGCGCCGCTCCCGTCGAGCCACGCGCGCGGCCCGTCAAGACACAGCCCGCTTTGCCAACTAGCGCGAAAATCCCATTCGCCGTTCGGTCCGAGGGTGTACAGCGGCATGGAGCGAAGTGGTGGGCGGGGTCGAGGGCGTCGGCGCGGATGTTCCCGGCCGACACCCGTACGATCGGGAAACGGCGTCAGCGGCGATCTCCTCTAGGCGTTGGAGGTGGCCGTAGACGGCGGTGGGTTCCCAGCCCGTGTCGGCGGCGGTCGCCGCGTCGAACCGGGGGATCTCACCGCGGGCGGTCAGGCCGCAGGCAGACCGAGCTCTACGCCGGCACCGAACGATAGATATCGGTGGGTGACCGTCATCGGCGCCTCCTAGAACCGTCCGATGTGGACGAGGCGCCAGGCGGACCGGCGTGCGTGTTTCGGCTCGGCTTGGTGAAGATGAGTACGTCCTCGTGCGCGATGAGGTGCATCGGGGTGCCGGCGGCGCGGGCCTTGCGGACCGACTGCAGCTGGAAGAACGACGGCCGGGCGACGAGTCGGCCGTGGCGGACCGCGGCGAGTAGGGCGACGCACCGCTCGGTCGGTACGAGCCCAGCGCGGACGCCGGCGCCGATGACTGCCGAGGGCAGGTCGACGAGTTCGCCGTTCTTGCGCCAGGGCCGGGCGGTGACCACGACGGTCCCGCCGGGGCGCAGCAAGGTGTGGCAGCCGCGCAGGATGTCGGCGAACCCGTCGGCGAGGCCGGTGAGGTCGCGGTAGGCGAGATTCCCGCGGTCGGTGCCGTCGTTGTAGCGGTTGTCGCGGATGTCGAGCTCGTCGCCGGTACGGACCAGGCCGTGGACGGTCGGCCCGTACGGCGGTGAGGTCACGACTAGCGCGACCTGCCCGGTCAGGGCGGCCGGGACGAGGGACACGATGTCGGTGGCGTCGCCGCGGATGACGCCGGCCCGGCCCGAAGCACCCTGGGTCCGGGCGTGGCGGAGGTTGGCGTCGGCGATGTCGGACCAGCGGGACTCGTACTCGATACCGAGGGCGTCCCGCCCGGCGTGGACGGCCTCGACGAGGGTGGTGCCGATCCCGCACATCGGGTCCAGGACGAGGTCGCCGGGCTGGGTGTAGGCGGCGATGGCGTGCGCGGCGATCGCGGGCAGCATCCGGGCGGGGTGCTGGACCGAGTCCGGCACGTACCGGCCGCGGCGCTGCACCGGCCCGGTCTGCTGCGCGGTCGCCCACACCGTCAGCCGCTCCGGGGCGGGATCCCCCCGGACATGCCCGTCGGGATCGGTGTCCGCGGCGGCGGACCTGGTCACGCGGTGCTGGCCGTCGTAGGTGCGGTGCCGGCCGGCGGGCGCCGGGTCGCTGGTGTGGTCGTTGGCCTGGCGGCCAGCGGTGTGGTCGGGCTCGTCGGGGCCGGTGGCCAGGGCGGTGCGGGGTTCAGCCATCGTGCACCTCCCCGTTGCGGGCGGTCCGGCGGGAACCGGTGCGACCGCGGCGCCGCGATGTTCCGCGGTGTGCGACCGGGGTCAGGACCAGGAGGTCGGCGTGGACCCGCAGGTGCGCGACCGACCAGGTCTGCCCGGCGGTGTCGGCGCGCGCCTTGGACAGGGCGAGGAGTTCCTCGTCGTCGAGGTGGTAGACGAACGCGTCGCCGGTCCCGTCGTCGCTGATGTCGGCGGCGACCGCCACGATGTGCTGTAGGTAGCCGAGGCCGACCCTGGCGGCGGCATTGACGATCGGGCTGAAGTCCTCCGGGGTCGCGGCGTACCCGGCTGGGACGGCCACGACGAGGACGAGGCAGCCGCCCGAACGCAGCAGCTCCCGGCAGACGGTGAGCAGCCAGGCCAGCCGGACCCGGTTAGGAGCCGAATCCGGGTCGAGGGGCCAGGTCGCGACCACGAGGCTGGTCAGGCCCGCGAGGGACGCGTCGTCGGGGATCGGGATGCCCGGCGGGCCGCCCGGCGGCAGGTCGGCGTCGGTGAGGTCGTCACCGAACCAGTCCGCGAGGACCAGGTTCAGTTCTTCGCCGTCGCTGTCCGGGACGTCGGTGTCGGCCTCGTCGTCGGCCAACATGGTCTCGTTGTCGGGCTTCGTGGTGGCCGGGCCGATGATCAGGCTGGCGACATCGGTGAACCAGGCCCGGTGGTGATGGCGCCCGCCGGTGAGGCTGGCAGCGGCGAGGGCGTGGTCGGCGGTCAGGTCGACGATCGCCTCGCCGGGGCGGCTGTAGGCGGCGACGAGGCGCCGGGCCAGCCGGGTGGGGATGGTCGCGTGGTGGTCGCCGCTGGTGCGGGCGGTGCGCCAGACGGTGATCGGGACCGGCGGGTCGCCGGCGACCAGGTCGATGGACGACTGTTCGGCGTCCGTGCTGGTGTCGGTGTTGCCGGCGCCGGTAGGCTCGGAAAGGTCGGCATGGGGGTCGGTGTTGGGGTGGGTGGGGTGGTGCGGCGGGTGCTTGCTCATATGGCTGTCGGCTCCGCGCCGCGCCGTGAAGCGCTGACATCCCCCTATCCGGATTTGTGAGCCGTGGCGAACGCCCCCTCCGCTCACAGCCGCTCACACGCGCGCGGCAGCCGCTCACAGCGGCGTACGGCCCGCTCTTGGCGACACTTGGTGGCCGGCGGTCGGTCGTCGGCCGCTCACAGCCGCCTCGGCTGTCAAGGCCCAACCGCTCACAGCCACTCACAGCCACTCACGGCGCCTGCCGGCAGCCAGGAGCGGCCCACTCCCAGCCGCTCACAGCACGCGCCATCCTGATCCCGACCGCTCACAGCGGCGGTCGGAAAGATGCATTCCGCGCCGTGACCTACGGGCGTCAGATGGCGGCCCGGTGCGCCCGCACTCCCGCCGGATCGGTCGGTGGCAGTGACGTCGGCGTCGGGCCCGTGCGGACGCGGCGCGCCGCGCTGTCACGGACGCTCAGATGCCCGCGCCGAGGCGATGCCATGAGCAGTCGCGAGTGTCATGCGACCCGTGTCAATCGACGATCTTCTGTGACACGCGCAGACTGTCAATCGATAGATGTCAGTGTCATCGGGCGGTGTCAACGTCGTTGCCGGTGACCGGCCGCCATGGTGTCATCGCGCCTGTGAGTCGCTGTGAGTGCCGGACAGCCTTGCTGTGCGTGTCCGGCGCGGCGCTGTGACCGTGTGTCCGGCGCGGCTGGACGCGCCGATCGGACATCCTGGGTTGGGCGTGTCACACCAGGGTTCGGCGTGTCAACGGGCAGCTCAATGGCTGTGACACGGACCGATGTCAACGATCACAATCGATGTCAAAGATCCTGTGACACGGTGGTTGCCGTCGTGGCCCGACGTCGATGTCACCCGCCGGATGCGCCGCTGGCCAGGACTGTGAGTGACGCGTGAGCGTGCCGTGGCGCAATGACACCCCGGACGTCGCCGTGACAACCCCGCGACGTCAGTCCACGAACTTCATTGTCATAGGAGCTTGTGACATGACCGTGTCCGCCACCCTGGACCGCCCCGGCACCGGTGTCACCACCCGTGGCACGGCCGCTGGCGCCGCCGTCGGTGACAGCCCGACACAGATGGGCCGTGCCGCCGCTGCCGGGTGCTCGTCAGCGCCTGCAGCGGCCGGCCTTGTCGCTGACGACGGGGGCTGGCCGTCCTCGCCGTTCGCCTGCGTCGACGCCGCGTTCGCCGCGCTGACCTGCGACCCGGACCCGTTGAGCATCGACCTGACCGGTCTGACCAGTCTGGCCGGTCAGGACCCCGGTCTCGGACTGCCGGAGGGTGTGGTGAACCTGGCCGTGCTGCGTACCTGGCTGGCCGAGCATCCCACCGACTGGGCTGGGCTGGACGTGGTGTGGAGGGAGCTGATCCGCCGGGCCCGCCTCGACGGCCCGGCCTGGGTCCTCGCCGCGACCGCGTGCGCCCTGCCGGCCCTGGTCCGCTACGCCGCCGGCCTGGTCGCCGGCGGCTGGCGCGGCGACCCCGACGACGTCGACGCGGAAGTCCTCGCCGGGTTCCTGGCCGCGCTGCGCGACCACGTCGACCTGGCCAGGCCCGCCCCGTACGCGGGCCTGTGCCGGGCGGCGCACCGCGCCGGGCTCGCCCTCGTCGCGCAGCAGCGCGACGTCGTCCTCGTCGACGACGTCGACGCCATCCCGGCCGGCCCCCGCACCCCGCTGCGACCGTGGGGCCATCCGGACCTGCTCGTGCGGCGCGCCGTGCACCTCGGGCTCCTCGACGCCTGCGACGAGCAGCCCTACATCGACGCCCGCCTCGGCCGCCGCGCGATCGAACCGATCGCGGCCCGTCTCGGTGTCACCGTCGACGCGCTGCGGATGCGGCTGCGCCGCATCGACGAGCGGCTCGCCCGAGCCCTCGCCGAGGGGCTGCTCACCGGGACCGCCTCGCCGGAGGCCGAGCAGGAGCTGAGCAGGCGGGCCGCGCACCGGCAGCAGACCCGGGCCGCGGTCGCGACCACCGCCGGTCGGCCCCTCGCGGCTGCCGTCTGAGCGGCAGCCCCGCGACGCCGCACGACCACCCCGACGTCCTTCCCGCAGCCAGACCGTTCAGGCCGTGCCGCCGACACCACCGGTGTCGGCGGCACGGCCCTTTCACATCATGGCGACGGCGGCGCTGAGCTGGGCTGTGAGCGGCGTCGGCCGGTCGCTGTGAGCGGCGCGCCGCCGCTGTGAGCCGGGTGCGGCCCTGGTGTGTGCGGCTGTGAGCCGCTGTGAGCGGAGGGGGCGTTCGCCACGGCTCACAAACCCGGATAGGGGAGTGCAGGAGTTCCCGGCCACGGCCACCGACGGCTGTACGCAGCCGGGCTCCTGCCCGCCGCCGGGCCAAACCCTCGTGCTGCGAGTGCCGCGCGGCTGCGCGCCTCGGGTGCCGCGCCATCGTGATGCGCTGACACCTCATCAACCAGCCGACCCCAAAAGGGAGGACGAGTTCCTCCCGAGCGCGTTCGCGGCTGCGTCCCTGCACTCGCCACGCGGGTTCCGGCTCGGCGGCGGCCGTTCTGTCCGCTGTTTTCGAGCATTCGCCCCGCCACCCGCCGACGACCCCACGCCCTGTGCGCGGGGTCGTCGGCGCTGCGGCGCGGGCGGGAGGTGACCCAACATGTCCCGCACCCTGCGGGCACGCCTGCGTGCCCTCATCCCACCCACCGGCACCCAGCCCACCGACGACCAATACACCGTCCACAGCCGCATCAGCGGCCCGAACCCGGGCACGTTCACGGTCCACCGGCCCCGCAACGGCTCGACGGCGACAGCCGAGCACCACACCGCTGCGCGGCAGACCACACCACCGCCTTCAGGCGGACGGTGCAGGCTTCAGTTCGCCACCCGTGCAGCGTTCATGCCCGCAGTCGTCGCGCTGCTGCTCGTCGTGGCGCCGGCGGCCGCGTCCGCCGACCCCGGCGCCCCAGTCGCCCCGGTCGTCCTGGCGGCCAACACACTGCCGGTCGTCATCGCCAACCTGCAGGCCTGGGTGATGGGAATTCTCGGCGCGATCGCGACCTTCTTCGGGGTGCTCGGCGGTGTCTACCGGGTCACCGCCGGTGGCGACCCCACCCGGGTCGAGCAGGCCAACGGCTATTTGAAGAATGCCCTGTTCGGCTACGGGTTGGCGGTCCTCGCGCCGATCCTGCTCGAGATCGTCAAGGGCATCGTCGGGGGCTGAGACGATCATGGGCTGGTTCCTCGACAACATCCTCGACTGGTTCGCCACCGCGATCCTGGCCTGCTTCGACGGGCTGATCGCCGCGATCACCAACGCGTTGCTGGTCACCCCGGACGTCACGACGTTGCCGCAGGTGGAGGCCCTGACCGGCCGATCCGTCCTCGTCGTCGACCTCGTCTACGTTCTGGTCTTCGTCGCCGCCGGCGTACTCACCATGACCGCCAGCGGCGACGAACGCTCCCGCTACACCGCCAAAGACCTGATCCCACGCTGCATCGTCGGGTTCGTCACCGCACACTTCAGCCAGCTGTGGTGCGCCAAGCTCATCGAACTGGCCAACGCGCTCACCGCCGCGCTGACCCAGGACGACCTCGACGGCGACGGTGAACTGCGACCCGCCGCACTTACGGCGATCAAGACCCACGTCATCGCGTCCCGCGACGCGACCGCAGGGCTGCTGTTCTGCGTCTGCGCGGTGATCATCCTGATCCTGCTCGGCTCGACGGCGCTGAGCATGATCACCCGCTTCGCGGTCGTGCTCGTGCTCACCGCGGCGGCGCCGCTCGCCCTGGCGTGTCACGCGTTGCCGCAGACCGACCCGGTCGCCCGGATGTGGTGGCGCGCCTACGTCGGCACCCTCGCGGTCCCGGTCGTGCAGGGCTTCACCCTCTACGCAGGGCAGTGGATGCTCACCGACAGCAGCCACATGCTGTTCGCGCTCGGGCTGCCCGGCGACGGCAGCGTGACGAACCTCTTCGTCGTCATGGTCATGCTCTGGACCACGGTGAAGGTCCCCAGCCTGATGGGTCGCCTCGTGTCGCAGGGCGGTGGCCGGCAACCGAACATCCTCGGCGCTGTCGTCCGTGTCGTCGTGGTCCAGCAACTGTCCCGCGCAGTCCCCGGCCTCGGCCGCGGCATCCGGGGCATCCGGGCGGTGACCCGATGAATCGGGACCAGCCCAGTGACCGGCGCTGGGACCAGCGCCGCGGCGAGGACGTCGTCCGCGCCCGGATGCACGCCGACGTCGACGCCCCTGACAAGGTCGTCTACGGGCTGACGTTCCGGCAGCTGGCGATCCTCGCCGTCGCCGCCGTCATCAGCTACGGCGCCTGGCGGGCGCTGCACACCGTGCTGCCGATGCCGGTCTTCATCGGCGGGTTCGCCGTGCTCGGCGGGCTGGTCTTCGGGCTCGCTGTCGGGCGCCGCGACGGGCTGCCCCTCGACGTGTGGCTCCTGGCCGGGCTGCGGCACTCCCGCGCCCCGCGAGCGCTCACCACCACGGCCACCACCGCCGAAACCCCCGACTGGATCGACGCATCCGCGGGCAGGATGCCCCTGCCGGCGCCGCTGCAACTGCCCGCCGACGCGATCGGCGACGACGGGCAGATCAGCCTCGGCGGAACCAAGGCGGCGGTGGTCGCCGCGACCAGCGTCAACCTCGCACTGCGCACCGCCGACGAGCAGGCCGCCCTGATCGACACGTTCGGGCGGTGGCTCAACTCCCTCTCAACGCCGACGCAGATCGTGGTGTCGGCGCAGCCGGTCGACCTGGCCTCCTCCGCCCGCACCCTCGCGCGGGCCGCCGACCGGCTGCCCCACGCCGCGCTCGCCTCGGCGTGCACGGACCACGCCGAGTTCCTCGCCGACCTGGCCGAGCGCCGCGACCCGCTGCGCCGGCAGGTCCTCATCGTTACCCGCACCAGCGGCGGGGAACGCGGCGAGCAGACCAGGCACGCGGCCCGCCGCCGCGCCGACGACACCGTCCGAGCCCTGTCCGGGCTCGGCATCACCACCCGCACCCTCGACGGCCCAGCCGTCACCGCCGCCCTCGCCGCGGCAGCCGACCCCTACCGGCCACCGCGGCCCGGCGGACTCGCCGCCCCCGACGCGGTGATCACCGGACCTGCGGCCGGCAGCCGGAAACCCCGATCAGACAGGGACAAGCCGAAGGAGAAACCATGAAACGCCACCCCAAACTCCGCCTGACAGGCCCGGCGACCCGCCGCCGCACGGACGCCGCGGCGCTGCCGCCCACCGCAGGTGTCGCCGCCGCCGTCGCCCCAGCATCCGTGGAGGTCACCCCACGGATGCTGCGGGTTGGCGACGGCTACACCGCCACTCTCGTCGTCACCGGCTACCCCGCCGAAGTCGGCCCGGCCTGGCTGGAACCGCTGCTGTCCTGGCCCGGCCGCCTCGACCTGGCCCTGCACATCGACCCGCTCCCGGCGCCGATCGCTGCGAAACGGCTGCGCACCCAACGCGCCCGCTTCGAATCCAGCCGCCGCGCCGACGTCGAGAAGGGCAAGCTCACCGACCCCACCGTTGAGGCGGCGGCCGACGACGCCGCCGACCTCGCCGAACGCCTCGCCCGCGGCGCCGCGAAGCTGTTCCGCGTCGGCCTGTACTTGACGGTCCATGCCCGGACCGGGGTCGAGCTCCTCGACGCCTGCGCCCAGGTGAAGGCCGCCGCCGCGTCCACGATGATCGAGGTCCAGCCGGCGACGTGGCGGCACCTGCCCGGCTGGACCACCACCCTGCCCCTGGCCTCCGACAGCCTGCAGATGCTGCGCACCATGGACACCCAGGCACTCGCCGCCGCGTTCCCGCTCGCCTCGGCGGACCTGCCGGCGCCACTGCCTGGCGACCCGGCCACCACCGGCGGCGTGCTGTATGGGATCAACCCCGATTCCTCCGGCATCGTGTGGTGGGACCGGTGGACGCAGGAGAACCACAACTGCGTCGTCCTGGCCCGAAGCGGCGCGGGCAAGTCGTACTTCGTCAAGCTCGACGTCCTGCGCAACCTGTACCAGGGCGTGCAGGTGTCCATCGTGGACCCCGAGGACGAATACCTCCGCCTCGCCGACGCCGTCGGCGGCACCGTCGTACGGCTCGGCCAGACCGGCGTGAAGATCAACCCCCTCGACCCGCCGGCCGGGGACACCCGCCCCGACGCCCTCACCCGCCGTGGCCTGTTCCTGCACACCCTGGTCAGCGTGCTGCTCGGGCAGCAGCCGCCACCGACCGAACGCGCCGCCCTCGACCGGGCGATCCTGGCCACCTACCGCCAGGCCGGCATCACCGCCGACCCGGCCACCCACACCCGGGCAGCCCCACTCCTGGCTGATCTCGCCGCCACGCTGCGCGGCGACGACGACCCGGCCGCCGGGCAGCTCGCCGCTCGGCTCGCGCCCTGGGTCGACGGGTCGTTCGCCGACCTGTTCAACGGCCCCTCTACGACCCGCCCCGACGGGCACCTCGTGGTGTGGTCGCTGCGGCACCTGCCCGACGAGCTGCGCGCCGTCGGCACGCTCCTCGCCCTGGACTGGATCTGGCGCAGCATCGACGCCCCTGGCACCCCCGAGGCCCACCGTCTCGCCACCCGACGTCTCGTCGTGGTCGACGAGGCGTGGCTGCTCATGCGCGACGGTGAAGGCGCCCGGTTCCTGTTCACCATGTCCAAGGCCGGCCGCAAGCGCAACGCCGGCTTGACAGTCATCACCCAGGACGTCGCCGACTTGCTCGGCACCGACCTTGGCCTCGCTGTCGTGTCGAACGCGGCGACGCAGATCCTGCTCAAGCAGGCACCGCAGGCCATCGACGCGGTCGGTGATGCGTTCGGGCTGACGGTCGGGGAACGGCGGATGCTCCTCGCAGCCCGCACCGGCCACGGCCTGTTGATCTCCGGCACCAACCGGACCGCGTTCGAATCGATCGCCTCGACAGCGGAGCACGCCCTCGCGACGACGAAGCCGAGCGACCTGCTCGAGCTCGACAACTCAGACGACCCAGACGTCGAGGGGGAGGAGCTGTTGTGAGCCCGCCGGACCCCGGCGGGACCACAGCGTGGATCCTCGCCGGTCCCACCCCCGCGCCGCCGGCGCCCAGCCCATCCGGGCCGGGCGCCGGTGTCGTTTCCCCACCCCCGACACCATCGCTGTCACCGGTCGCCGGGTGGCTGATCGACGCCGTGCACTGGGCGGTCGACCGGCCGTGGCTGCTTGCCGTGGCCGCTGCGCTGCTCGTGGTGTGGGTCGCCGGTCGCAACCTCCTGGACGGGTGCCGGCACGCCCACCACACCGACGGGGCACGGCTCGTCAGCATTGCCCCACCACCCGAGGTCGACGAACACAGTGCTGCCGCGCTGTGGGCCAACCTGCACGGCACGCTCACCCCGTCGCGGCGGCGCCGGCTGCTGTACGGGTCGCCGCACGTCGTGTGGCAGTACACCTGGACCGGCCGGCAGCTGCTGATCTCGGTGTGGGTGCCGGGCACCGTGCCGCGCGGCGCGGTCGAGGCAGCGATCCGGGCCGCCTGGCCCGGCGCGGCCACCACCACCGACGACACCCCGCCACCACCGCTCCCTCTCGACACCGCCGCGGCGGTCGGTGGGCACCTGCTGCCCCAGGCGGCGGAGTGGCTGCCGTTCAACACCGACCACGACGCCGACCCGCTGCGTGCCCTGATGTCCGCGGGTGCCCAGCTGCGGCCCGGCGAGTACGCGACGGTGCAGATCCTCGCCCGGCCCGCGCCGCCGCGCCGGACGGCCCGGGCCCGCCGCGCCGCCGGCCGGCTCCGCGACGGCAGGACCGCCGTCCCGGCGGTCAACCCGGCCACGCCGGTGCTGTGGCTGCTCGAGGTCTTCCAGACCGGACCCTCCGCCCGGCGCGGCACCACGTCCGGCGGCGTGCAGCGCCGCGATCCCCAGGTCGAACGCGACGTCCGCGCGATCCTCGACAAGACCGCGCAACCGCTGTGGACCACCGGCATCCGCTACGCCGTCGCGGACACCAGCCACCGTGGAGGTTCCCGCCCGGAGAGCCGGCTGCGGGGGATTGCTGACGCGGTTGCGTCCAGTTTCGCTGTCTACGCCGCCCGGAACCGGCTCGCGCACCGGGCCCGGATGCCGCGACCCGTGGCGGTGCTCGCCGCCCGGCGGCTCGGCGCCGGGTTCCTCGTGTCCAGGGATGAGCTCGCGGTGCTGGCGGCGTTGCCGCTGGATCTGGCGGTGCCGGGGCTGGACCGGGCCCGGGCCAAGTCGATGCCGGCGCCGGTCGCGGTGCCCAGCGGCGGCCGCGGCGTGAAGGTCCTCGGCGACGCGGAGGTCGGCGGCCATGGCGTCGGGCTATCCGTGCCCGACGCGCGGTACCACGTGCACATGGTCGGCTCGACCGGCTCGGGCAAAACCACGCTGCTGGTGAACATGGCCGTCGATGACATCAAGGCCGGCCGCGGCACGGTGGTCATCGACCCGCACGGCGACATGGTCCTGGACATCCTGGACCGGCTCCCGGCGAACGTCGCCGGGAGGGTGGTGCTGTTCGACCCAGACCAGCCCAACCCGCCCACCCTCAACCCCCTCGAAGGCGACGATCCGGACCTGGTCGTGGACAACCTCGTCTCCATCTTCGGCAACATCTTCGCCAAAGCGTGGGGACCCCGGATGGACGACGTCATGCGGGTCGCCTGCCTGACCCTGCTGCGGCACGCGAACGTGACCCTGCAGCACATCCCGCCCCTGTTGAACTCGGCACAATTCCGCTCGGAGATGACCGTCGACCTCGACGACCCGGCCGGCCTGTCCGGGTTCTGGCAGTGGTACGACGAGCTCAACCCGGCCCTGCGCTCCCAGGTCATCGGCCCCGTCCTCGCGAGGCTGCGCGCGTTCCTGCTGCGGGACTTCGTCAAACGCACCATGCGCTACCCGAAGTCGAGCTTCGACATGGGCCAGGTTTTGGACGGCGGTGCCCTGCTCGTCCGTATCCCGAAGGGTCAGCTGGGGGAGGACACCACCCGGCTGCTCGGCTCGCTCGTCCTGGCGCAGGTGTGGCAGGCCGCCACAGCCCGCGCCACCATCGCCCCCGACAAACGCCGCGACGCCACCCTGATCATCGACGAGGCGCAGAACTTCCTGACCCTGGCCAACTCGCTGGATACGATGCTTGCCGAGGCCCGCAAGTACCGGCTATCCCTGGTCTTGTCCCACCAGGACCTGGCTCAGTTCCCCAAGGACCTCCTCGCCGCGGCGAGCTCCAACGCGCGGAACAAGGTGTACTTCACCTGCGCTCCCGAAGACGCGCGGGTTCTGGGCCGGCACACCCTGCCCGAGCTCGACGAGCACGACCTGTCCCACCTCGACGCCTACACCGCCGCCGCTCGCCTCGTCGTGGCCGGCCGGCAGACCCCGGCGTTCACCCTCAAGACCAGGCCACCGAAGCCGGTCGTAGGTGAGGCCCTCGCCATCCGGCAGGCCGCCGCCGCAGCGGTCCCGCCGCAGGACACCAGTGCCATCGACGACCTCGTCGAACGACTGACCCGCAAACCCGACGACGGGCGCCGCCGGCCCAAGCAGCCCAAGCGGTGAAATGACTGTCAGCGCGTGTCGCGCACCGGCTCGTCGACCGGTTCGTCCCGCGGCTCATCACCCCTCACCGCCGTGACCTGGCAAACCATGCCTGACCTGCGCTGTCACTGCAGGACGTGGCCCTGACAACGGCCGATCTGACCGTCCTCGCCGGCCAGACACCCCTCCCAACGAGGGGTCCCCCTTCCCCCAAGGAGACCAACACCGATGTCCTCGTCCGACGCTCGACTCCTCAGTTCCGGTCCTGCCTCACCCCTCACTCCTCGGCTTCGCTCCTCCACTGCTCCGTCCCGGTCCGCCTCAGCTGCCCGTGCCCGGCCAGCTTCCCGTTCCCGGTCCCGTTCTGGATCTGGTTCCCGCTTCTGCTCTGGTGGTGCTCGATGACCGTCTCCCGCGTTCCGCCCGCCTCCACCCGGCCCGACCCGTTCGCCGTGTTCCGTCGTATCGTCCCGCGTGACCGTGCCCTGCTCGCACTGCTCGCCGAGCACTACCTGCTGTCGACCCCGCAGATCGCGGCCGCGTTCTTCGACGGCCTGCGTACCGCCCAACGGCGGCTGACCGTCCTGCACCGCCTCGACGTGCTGCACCGCTTCGCCCTGGCCAACCCCGGCCACACCGCCGTGCCCTACCTGTATGCGCTCGGACCGGTCGGGCTGCAGATGTTCCCAACCGTCTACAACGACCCCGACCTCGCCCACACCAAAGCACCCCGAACCTCCCTGGAACGGGCCCGGCGCATCGCCGCCAGCAACAAGGCCGCCCACCTGATCGGCGCCAACCAGTTCTTCATCGACCTCATCACCGCCACCCGCCACCAGCCCGGCGCTGAACTGCTGCGCTGGTGGTCCGAACAGCACGCCACCAACGTCTACAGCCACGCCGGCATCCGCCCAGACGGGCACGGCATCTGGCAGGCCGAAGGCCGCACCGTCGGCTTCTTCGTCGAACACGACAACAGCACCGAGAACCTCGCCCGGGTCATCGCGAAACTCCGCGGCTACGCCCGCCTCGCCACCTTCGGGCCCCGCTACCCGGTCCTGCTGTGGGTACCCAGCCCCGACCGCGAGACCAACCTCCTGCGAGTCCTCGCCGGAATCGACACCGCCATGCCGATCGCCACCGCCGTACACAACCCCGACCCCGCCGGCCGGGTCTGGACCCTCGCCGCTGATCTGCCGTCAAGCCCCGGCCGCCGCTACCGGCTGCACGAACTGCCGTCCGATCACGGCCCACACTCGGCGACGAACCCCGGCCGGTACCTCGACGACGACTGACCACCGCCGAAGCCGCCTGTGACTGACCGCTGTGGTTGGCCGGGTTGAGCGCGGTAGTTGGCCGCCGAGGCTACTGCCGAACAGCAGCAGCATGGCGGCTCCCACTGTGTTGGTCAGCTGTGGTCCGGTGAGACGTTGTGCGATAGATGGCACTTGTGCGCGATAGATGGCACTGTCTGTCGGGTCGTGGGGTCACATCCCGAGCTAGGTGTCCGGTCCCCGCGAGGGCGGCGGAATCTCAGGCAGCCGGCAGGCTACTCGTCGTAATCTCGTACGGCATGGCGACTACGGTCCAAGATGTGCGCCTATGCAGGGAATGGCGTCACAGGAGACCTGGCGATTCTCAATGGATCACTGGTTGTCGGACGGGCTTGCTTGCTCACGGGTGCCGATGAGAGGTCGGCCTTAACCCAGGACTCGCGGTCACGCTGTGTAGCGCCGATGGTGATGTTCCCGACCGCTGCGCTTCCGGAGCTGGCCGATGAGCGGGTGCGGCCAGGGAGGGTGCTGGATCAGCCGGCGTCGGGGGCCTTGTGGTGACGGCCTCTGCGGTGGCGCAATGCCGCACGGCCCAAGCCAGCCACAACCAGCACTAGCGGCAGCACCACGAGGCCGATGCCGTTGAACGGACTGTCCGGCCAGGCCTCCGTGGCATGCGCCGAGCTGACCCGTGCGCGGACGTACCTGGGCTGCTTGGCGATGCTATTGAGTCGCACATCGACAATGCGAGTGCCGTCATCACCAACAAAGTCCGCACGACACTCGCTGAGCTCCGTACATCGGACATTCTCCACACGACCTGGGATGCCGCGGTGCGAGGCCCGGACGCCATCGAGCTCATGCGGGACGAAACCGACGGCCAGCGCCACAACAAGGCCACCGACCAGCAGCCCGACCAGCCCGACGAGAAACCACATGGCAACGACATCAACCCTGGTCTCGGACCACCCGTGTTTCCCCACGCCACCATCATGCGACCTCGACACTCGCGGCCCCCGCGGCCCCTTCTCCGAAGGGCGACGACCAGACGCGACTCTGCAAAGTCCTCTGGTGCATCACCTTCTGCCGCCGACTGAGCGCGCCAAGCTGCCCGATGCCATTACGATCCGTGACCAGCATCCGGGGCTAACCGCACCCTGATCTGGCCGATGAGAGGGCGTCGCGCCCGCTGTCGTGCCGATGTGAGTTCGCCGAGAAGTGGCCGTGGGCGCCGGCCTGGTCGCGCAAGTCTTGCATGGCGACCGTACTTCTCGGCGATGTGCGGGCCTGCTGGCAGACGCTGATTGTAGGCGGGCTACAGGTTGTTGATTCGGGCCAGCAGCTCTGCCTCGGTCAGGTTTTCCAGGACCGCGTCCTGCTTGCGGCCCAGGACTGCCAGCAGCTTTTCCTTCTCCAGTTTCTTGGCTGCCGCTGCCTTCGCCGCCTCGTCCTCCGCGAGGCGGACGGCGATGACGTGCTTGACGACCTCCAGCTTGGTCTCCAGGGTTGCCTTGGCCGGGTTGGTCTCGGTGGCCACGAACGACTCGGTGTCGATGGCCTTGAGTTCGGTGTTGACCGCCTTGGCCACGTCATCGAGGCTGAAGCCGGACTTGGCGGTCAGTGGAAGCTCCCACAGCTGTTCCGTGGTCAGCAGTCCCTTGGCCGACGGGTAGCGGAACTTCTCCCGCGTGGCCTTTTCGAAAATGGTCACGATGGCCTCTCTCCGGTTTTCGGGGTCGGGAATCAGAACTGGATACTGATGAGGTGGCGTCGGCCGCCGGTCATGGTCACCTTGGCGAGCACAGAGCTGCGGACCGTGGAGCTGAAGCCCAGGCCGGACAGCTGATCCGGCGACGGCTCGCACTTGGTGCGATCGCCGAGAACCTCGAACACCTTGCGGTGCGGTTGCAGGTCGCCGCGGAGGAACTCGTTGTAAATTCCCCGGGTCGGCTGGTCGTTCGCGCACCCTTTCAGGATGAAGAAGTAGTGGCGGTTGCCGACCTCGCCGTCGTCGAAGTAGTTCGGCGAGTACATGATGGTGGACACCGGCACGAACTGTTCGGTGGTGATTCCCCACAGTTCCTTGCCTGCACTGCCCGCCTGCATGTCCTTCCCAGGCCGGAAAGCGGCGATCACCTCGCCGGCGACCGTCATCCGGCCCACCTCGACGGTCTCCTTGTGACCGACCGCCCGCTCGTGGCTGTAATGCTCGATCTTCCCGTTACTCTCGGTCTCGATCACGAAGCCGAACGCGGTGTTGTCCCGCTTACTGAACTGGTTCACCTCGATCCGGTACTCGCCGTCGGGGACGTTGCCGGTCCAGGTGACGTTCTCCACCGGCTCGCGGGAGAACGGCCCGCTCGCGTTCATGTCGACGTCCAGCTTGTTGCGCTTGTCCTTGTACCAGATGTGGTCGCCGTTGGGTTCGAACACGTGCAGGTCGAGGTCGTCGTGGTTGAACCAGGACAGGCTCACCCGCAGCTTGCCGGTGACGTTGCCGCCGGCCCGCTTGACCTTCTCCTTGATCGAGTCGGTGACATTGCCGTTGTAGGACCAGCCGAAATCGTTGTCCCAGGTGAACAGCCGCGGGGCGGCCGGGTGCCGGCCGGTGGTGAGACTGACGAAATTCGGTTCGTGGCTGTTGGCCACCCACAGGTCGATGGTCGCAGCGCCGGGCAGGATGTCTTTCATGAAGGTGACCACGGGAATCTCCTCCGGCTTCGCGTCACGAAGGCGCGCACCTGCCGGTCCCGTGGTGGCCGCCTGCATGAGCAGCCCTTCGATGCCGTCCTTCATCCGCGACTGTGTGTCGTTGTCGACCCACAGCACGTTGGTGACCGACACGTCGGACAGTCGGGCGAACCGTCGCTGCAACGACTCCTCGATGCCCAACTCGTCGATGGTCTTCATCGCAGCCTTGACCATGGCCGGGGTGATCAACGCCGTGGAGCGCCGGTAATTCTGCGGTGCCACCTTCGACTCGAACGACCGGACCGCCTGCTCCAGGTCGACGCCCGCGGACAGATCCTGGACGAGGGTGCCGATCACCGTGTTGCGGAACCGGGCCGCCGGGTTCATGGCGTTGGCGAAAATGAACGCCTGTCCGTCGGTCGCCTTCGTCCACCGGTTCTGCAATGACCGGAACTCGGTCACCGCCCGACGATGCTCCGTGCCGCGGTAGAGGGCGTTGTCGTCGATGAGGTCGACGACGGTGTCCAGAGCGTGCTGGGTCAGCTCGGCCAGGCCACGCTGGAACACCTGCACCGCGGCGTCGAAGGTGCCCCGTGCCGCGCCGACGTCTGTGATGCGATGCCGCTTCTCCACCCGGCCGTGCAGGTGGTGCCACACCTCGACCTGGCCGTCGCGCAGCGTCCGGGTCGTCCTCGTCCCGTACTGCGCCTCGGTGGACCGGAAAATGGTGGACAACGGCAGCGTGCTGACGAATTCGTCCATTGCGGCGGCGACGACGGAGAAGACCGGGTCAGATACAGACACCCCGGACCAGACGGAGCGGACCTGTCCGTTGTGGATCTCGACGACGTTGCCGAAGTTCTTGATGAACCCGCGGCAGGTCGAGCAGTCGTACTCGGACCGCTCGCGGAACCGGAGATTGGTGCCGGCAGGGAAGGAATCGAGAAAGGTGAGCCAGAGTGAGTCCCGGTCGAGACCGTCGCCGACGACGTACAACTCGCCCCTGGACATCGCGGACAGACGTGAAGTCACATCCGTCACGAACTGCTGGAAATCGCCCACTGCGCCAACCTCCTTGATCACCGGAGATCCTACGAAGTGCCCGCAATCGGAGAAACGCATTTCCGGCTGTCCGCACGGTCACGGACGGACAGCCGGTGGCCGGCCGTCAGTCGAACGGATTCGCGTACGGCGGCAGGGTGCCGAGCCGGCGGTCAGCAGTTCCGCCAGTTGGCCGGTGGCACCGTTGAGCAGATCCCGGCTCACGCCATGGTTGCCTTCCCGGGCACCGGCAGGCCTGGGTGGTCGGGGCATGCTCCGCATGATGATTTTCCTCGTCACCAACAACTCCGCCGACTCTGCGAGGAGACCGGTGTCCTCGCGCCCGAACTACGTGCCGAGATCGAGCGGGTCGCCTGAGACCTGACCCGAGTAGCGGATCTCGAACAACTTCTCAAGCACTCCGGGCTCGCACCGAGGGACCGTGTGAACGCGCGCTTGATCAGGTGCTCGCTCAGCCGCAGGTCACGCGCGTCGGCCCTTGGCGAGTTCGTGACTTTCGGTAGCCGACCACCCAGCCCTCATCGGCGGTGGGAGACGCACCATCATGCCGATGTGCGTGCGTTGCGCGGGTACCGCGCCATACGATTCGCTGTCCAGTTTGGTGCTTACGGGCGCATCACCGCGACAGCCTCCTCGGGGCGCCCCTGGCGGATGAGTAGCTTCGCGAGCTGAAATCGCACCCACCTCTCTCGGGCCGGCAGGAGCACGGCAACCGCCTCGTCCAATTGCCCGGCGTCGGCCAGCAGTCCGGCCAGGCGGACACGTGCGTACCCGGTAAGTGCGTCCGAATCGGCCCGCAGGTCGGCGATTGCCTGCTCGGTCCGGCCGCACGCTACGAGCACCTCGACCCGCTCCGCCCGCTGGTCGGACGGGTCCAGTCTGCCCTGCGCGGCGACGTCCTCGATGACCGCGAGCGCATCGTCCGGCCGGCCCTGCCCGACCAGCAACATGCACAGCGGACGGATGAGGCATTCGGGGTCTGCCATCGCGGCCGGGCGCAACACCGTGATCGCCTCGTCGGCCCGGCCGTGCCGGGCCAGCAGGTCTGCGAGGGTCGCCGCCACATTCGTGTCGCCTGCTGCGGCGAAGGGCGACAGCACCGCCACGGCCTCCTCGACCCGTCCCTGCTCCTCGAACAGTTCAGCCAGGCGGTAGGCTCCGTACTCTTCGCCGTCACCAGCAACGAAGCCGGCCAGCCCGGCCGGGTCGTGCCGGGCCAGGATGTCGGCCACCTGCTCCGCGTGGTTGACGTAGTACGCGTAGCCACCGCGAAGGCTCGACAGCAGCAGGGTCACCGCCTCGTTCGCCCGGCCCTGCCGCTCCAGCACAGTGGCCAGGAAGCCCTCGAACTGCTGGTCCCCGGCATCGGCGAACGGCCGCAGCAACTCCGCCACCTCGTCATCGCGGCCCAGGCCCGCGGTCAGCTCCACCAACGCCCCGGCGAGATACCAGTCGGCGAGGCCCGGACGCAGCACCGTGAACATCTCGTCGATGCGCCCCTGCCCCGCCAGCAACTCCGCGAGCCGTACCACCGCGAGCCGCTCACCGGCATCGGCAAGCGGGCGAACGAGTTCGATCGCCGCGTCGACCGTCCCCCGCTCCGCGAGGATGTCGGCGATCCGCTCTACTGCGACCCACCAACTGGTCCCGGCGAACGGACGGTATGCCTCGACGGCCGCGTCCCCATGACCGCGCGCCCACAGCAGTCGACCCAACGCGTCAGCACAGTGGAAGTCGCCGCGCTCAGCCTCCTGTCGTACCAACTCGATGTGACCGTGCCCGACCAATGCGGCTGCCAGGTCCGACGGAAGCCATCCGTCATCGGTCCGGTAACGGCGACCAAGCTCCTCGGCATCCATGAGGACGCACTCTAGTGATCACGACGATAAGGAAGCCCCACCTGGACCTTGCCGATCCGCTCGCAGGTCGCCGACAGAGATCACGTGCACGCTCATGCCGCGATCCGGTGCGCCCAGGTTCAGACCAAACGGCGGTGCGGCCAAGGTGGTGACTCACGGTCACGGCCGCGCAGGCAGGTGACCTGTGGGTGGGTCCGATTATGGGCTCCGCCGGCAGCGGTCGATGCATCGAATCCGCCAGCATCACCGAGAATCCTGACCAGCCAAGTCTCGCTGTACTGTCGAAGTCCAGCTCACGGGCACCGACCGATGACATGCTCCTCGGGACATCGAGCCACGTTGCATCTTGTTGACGCGACAGCCGGAGCCGGGACCGCCTTGTTCGTCTCCATCTACTTGCCGCAGGCCAGCTCGCCGCATGGTTATCCGACATGGTTTCTGAGACCGGGCAGTCGGTACGCCACTGCGTCCAGAAAGTCGGCTGGTAGCCGACGCACAGCCGGGCCGGGTTGTCAGTCACGTTCAGTGGCAGCCGATTGTCGGTCGGCACGCGTATGGTGTGCGCCTACGGCGGCAAATGGGCGCAACTCGCGGGGTACGGGCCTGAGCTTCACGAGCGGGTTCTACGCGGCTCGTGGTTCTACGTACGCGACCGGCGAGCGTTCAGGGCGGCGCTGACGGAGTCAATGGGCGTCTTGGTCGGTGCCGTTGAGCAGGTTGACGAGTCCGTTGGGTGCGTTGTCGCCGAAGATGAGGTCGATGGTCTCGTGCGCGGCGACCGCTTCGGCCTCGCTGCGGGTGAACATCACTTCTTCGTACGCGGCGAGGGCGGCCTCGACGTCGCCGGGGTGTGCGGCGATCGCCTGGCCGAGTTCGGCTCCGTCGAGCATGGCGATGTTCGCGCCTTCGCCGCCGGGGACGGTCACGTGTGCGGCGTCGCCGAGCAGTGTCACGCCGGGGATGCGGGCCCATCGGTGGCGGTCGGGGAGCTGGTGGATGCTGCGCAGGGTCGGTGTCGTGTCGGCGTCGGTGATCAGGGCGGTCAGTTCGGGTGCCCATCCTTCGAACTCGGCCGCGATCCGCGTCTTCGTGGTGTCGGCGTCGGTGAAGTCGATGTCGGCGAACCATTCGACCGGCCGGTTGAGCACGACGTAGGTGTGGATGGTGTTGTTGGCTTCGCGGTGGGCGAGGAATCCCTTGCCGGGGATGAGCGCGTACATGGCGCCGTCGCCGACCGCCTTGGCCGCGTCGGGGTGGCGGTCGTCGACGTCGTGCAGGTAGGTGTCGATGTAGCTCATGCCCGCGTACGTCGGTTTCTCGTCCGACAGCAGTGCTCGTACCCGCGACCAGGTCCCCTCGGCGCCTACGAGAATCTCGGTGGTGACTGTCGAGCCGTCCGCGAAGGCGAGCTCGTGTTGGCCCCCGCCGAGGGCAGTGGCCGCGACGAGCTTCTTGCCCCACTGCACGGTGCCGGGCGGCAGTGACTCGAGCAGGATGCGCCGGATGTCGCCGCGCAGCGCTTCGGGCCGGGTCATGGAACCGTCGTCGGGGACCTCGGCGAGCAGCGTGCCCTGTTGGTCGAGGATTCGCTGTGCTGCACCGCCTGCGTGGATGATCGCGCGGTATTCCTGGGTGAGCCCGGCGATCGCGAGGGCGCGCTGGCCGTTGTGTTCGTGCAGGTCGAGCTGGCCGCCCTGGGTGCGAGCCTGGGCTGAGGCCTCAGCGTCGTAGACGGTGACCGGGACGTCGTGCAGGTGCAGGACGCGGGCGAGTGTGAGGCCGCCGAGGCCGGCGCCGACGATCGTGACGGGAGTGGTCATGTCGGTCCTTTCGAAGAAGTTTGGACCGTCGGTCCAATTCCAAGATTGGACCGCTGGTCCAGCTGTGTCAAGATGGTGGACATGACCGTCCCCGCGCCGCGAAACACCAGGCGTAGCGATGCGCTGTCCCGGGACCGCATCGTCGAGGCGACCGTTGCGGTGCTCGACGCGACGGGAGAGGCGGGCCTGACGGTCCGCGCGCTGACGGCTCACCTCTCGACCGGCCGCGGCGCGATCTATCACCACGTTGCCAACAAGGAGGAGCTGCTCGCCGCGGCCGCGGACGACATCGTGGGACGGGTGACGGCGGGAGCCGGCGACGACGAAGACCCCGAGCGGGCCATCCGTGCCCTGGCGCTCGGGATCTTCGACGCGATCGACGCGCACCCGTGGGTCGGGACCCAGCTCTCCCGCGAACCATGGCAACCCGCGGTCTTGCGGATCTGGAAGAGTGTCGGGTCGCAGCTGCAGCGCCTCGGCGTGCCCGGGCCGGCCCGGGCGGACGCCGGAGCAGCGTTGGTCAACTACGTCCTCGGCGCGGCAGCGCAGTACGCCGCCGGGGCCCGGCGGGTGACCAGCGACGCGGATCGCAAGGCATACCTGGAGACTCTGGCGGCACAATGGGCGCAACACGACCCGGACCCGATCGTGCAGGACGCAGCCTCGCAACTGCACGAACATGACGACCGTGAGCAATTCCTCGCCGGAGTGGACATCTTCCTGACCGGCATCACCACCCGCAGATAAGCGTCGCGTTCCAGATCCCACATCCAATGCCTCGGCCGCCACCCTCCGTCGGTCTGTCTCTTTGTGGCTGTCCCTGGAGATCAGCCCGCGCTGTTGTTCCCACCTCGGGGTACCGCAGCCATATGCGGGGACGTCGATCCAGGCTTTGGCAGGTCACGTGGAACAACCCGATCGCTTACCCTTTGTCTGGTTCCATATCTTGATCACCTCGGGCGTCGGCATGAGCACCACGCGGCACTTGCGCCGCTTCAGGTAGGCGGCTACCTCGGCCGAGAGTGCTACGTTGCCGCGCTGGGCGCTGCCGATGATCAGGCGTCCTGATCCCGCTGCCTGCTCGCACACGTACCTGGCCTCCTGAACCGAGATTATGTGCGAGGTGCCGTAGACCGCCTTTGAGAGCTTCTTCTTCCGCTTCGTCACCTGCCGTCGAGGGCGGATGACGACGTCGTGCTCGACGATGGTTCCGTCGATCGTGATCGAGCCGAACGCGGTTGTGTCGATGCGCGCCGTCATCGCTGACCTCCAGGACAAGCGGCTGACCACCCTGCCCCTGATACGAACAGCGCACGTTGGCGAGGATCGGCGCTACCTGTCGGCCAACCACAGGGCTCAGCCGGGGCAAACCATCGCGCTCAGTCCCAGCCGGCGCGTAAGCCGCCGGAGTGGCAGGCTCACAGGGCAGGTCGGCGCCAGGACGCGCGGCGTCCACCACGCTGCGGGGTCGCACCCACGACAGTCGCCGTCAGCGATCGCCACGTACAAGATCATTTGTGAGCGTGCTGTCGTCTCACCGCGACATCACGCACTGCCCGGCCTGACCGCTCACCGCCGCTCACAGCGCAGGTCAACGCCCACATCGGGGTGATCAGACGCTGCCGCGTGCTGTGAGCGCAGGCCGCTACCGTTCACGGCACAACATCACACCCATATATCGCTCCACCCGGTTCGGTCCCACCTGAGGGACACTCGCCGCACCTCCCGGTGCCTGTCACCCACCCGCCCTCACGGGCCGGTCGGTACCCGCACCGCGCGGCGACCTCCCAGGTCGCATCGACCGCCAGCACAAGCCGCACCACCCGGCACCACCCCACCGGCGCAGTCCGGTCCCAGCTTCGCGCCCGCGCGAGCGCCACCCACGTTCGCTGAACCGACCCATGCACCCGGTGGGCCGGTCGCTGCTGCGTGCGCGTAGGCGCCCACAACCGAGGAGGTCCTCTCATGGCCATGAACCGCATCAAGCTGGTCGCGAACCCGGCCACCAGTTCGAGCCGGAGCTCCAGCCCCAACGGTGCCACCCCGGCCGCGACCACTCAGCCGGTTCCAACGGTCCGCGTCATGATCGTCTGTGTGCCGGACGGTCTGCCTGGTGAGGCACTCACCAGCCGTCAGCTCGACAAGCACTTCGGTGTCTCCGGCACTCTCTCACCGCGCTTCTGGGCCACGCCCAGCATGTGGATGTGGCAGCGCAGCCAACTGGTCGACCCCCGCAAGGGCCACCCGACCTACTGCGCCGGAGGTCCGGTGAAGCTGCTCGACCTGGTCGGGATGCGTCACGCCGCTGGCGTCGGCGCTGGCGTGCGGTATCAGGTGTGGTCGCGCGTCGTGCAGGGCACCCGCCCGGCCACGCCGTGGCCGCAGCTGCTGCACCAGCACCTCACCGACCCGGCGAAGCTGTCCCTGCCCGATGCGATCGCCCGGTACAACAACCAGCCCCGCGTCATCGCGATGCGGATGCACAACGCCGTCACCTACGGCTCCGGCCGACTCGACCTCCGCGAACTGGAGATGTTCCAAGCCGGACCGGTGGCCTACCAGCACTACAGCGCCACCACGGCGCTCGCCGCTGACACCGTCATCACCGCCGACGGCAGCCGGCTGGCACCGGCCAGCGACGCGTTCGCCCACCGGGTGACCTACCTCGAGCAGGCCACCCGCTACCTCGAAAACATCGACGAGGAACAGCGGCTGCTCGCCGTCGCCCTCTGACACCACCGGCACCACCCACCGGAACCGGTCGGGGACAGCCACTGCCCACATCCCTGTACCCGGGGGACCTCGCAGTGTGCTGCCCGACCGGCTCCACCACGCACCAGCGCCAGGGCCGGCGCCGGTGCCCGCCACGTTGGACGGTCCACCCCAACGTGGCCAGCAGCCCGGCCTCCAGGCCAGAGTCCTGTCCGACCGGCTCCACCACGTTCCTGTGCCCGGTTGGGCGGTCCACTCCAACGGGACGCGCACCAGCCGGCCAGAGTCCCAGCCGATCCCCGGCCGCCCGGCGCCCCGGGCTGGGGCGCCGAACCAAGCCCGGCCAGCGCATCGGCCACCCTCTCCCTCTTTGCCCAGGCTTAGCGCCAGCACGGCGGTGACCCAGCAGCCCGGCCAGTGGGGTTCGTCGACGTCAACACCGTCAACACCGTCGACCCCGACGAGGCGGCACAGGCCGTCATCGCCGCGATGCGGGCCACCGCAACCAGCTGACCCCGCCGCGACCTGACCGGCTCAGCACCGACGCCGACCAGGTCGGCGATCTGTCCACCTGGGACTGGTAGCGCCAGGCCCAGCCACCCAACCATTTGACCCTTCCGGGGAATGCGCCAGCCGTGTGCCGCAACCATCCCCGGGGCTCCCGGGATGGGTGCGCGGCCCGGCACGCGATGCCCTGGAATCCGAGGAAAGGATGCGGGGCCATGTTCGAGCCATCCGCGCAGATCGAATCCCTGCTCACCGCCGTCGCCTTGAAGCCTCCTGCCGCTGAGGGAATGCGGGCGATGATGCAACGGGAGTCGGAGTTCCCGAGCCCGTCGCAAGCAAGACTCACCGGTATTGCCCTGGACCCGTACGGCCGCGAGTTCGCTGACCAGGTGATGGACGCCTACTGGTCGGACGAGACGCGTCAGCAGAACACGCTGAACTCCAGCGGCACCGACCGCGAGGTCATCATCGGCAGCGGCTTCCACGCCGCAGCCTACGCAGCGGTCCGCGTCCTCAGCGGATACCCGAGGCCGCTGGTCCTGGAACGCAACGAGCGGGTCGGTGGCACGTTCGCGATGACCGCGCGGCCGACGTTCTACCTCAACTCCCGCAACCGTGCGGGAAGGGCAGGACTGGCCGGCGACCAGGGGGCAAGCCTGAACTACCTGCCGGGCGCACCGATCCAAGCAGCGAACGTGTCCATGGTGGAGTACCAGACGAACACCGACATGGCGTTCGTGATCCGCCTCGCGTTGGCGCAGTTCGCTGACGTGGTGACCAACGCCAACGTCCTGTCAGTCGCACGTGACGGAACTGGTGACGGAACTCGTGTCGGAACCGGGGTCGTGATCGAGATTGCCGATCGTGGCTCGCTGCCCGCCGGGCGGGTCATCGACGCCCGAGGGTTGGGCGATCCGGACGACCGGGACGTTGCCAACGGCACCACGATCCTCACCTTCCCGCAGTTCATGCAGCGCATGGCCGGCATGTGGCCACTGCGCGGTGTGCGTCGTGTTGCGATGATCGGTGGCGGTGACTCCGCCAAATGCGCCGTCGAGTCATGCCTGGGCATCGCGCCGCAGCCGTTCATGGCCGCTACCGCGCTGGACCGTGTCGACCGTATCGACTGGTACGCCGACGCACTGCCGACGACGTGCGAAGCGTGGCAGCAGAACATTCGTGGCAGGTATCAGGCCATCGGTCGCTATCTGCGGCCGGACCGATTCGGCGTCCGGCGACTCAACGTGCTGAATCGCCGAGCACAGCCCGTGGCACTACCCGGCGCAGGCCTCATCGACGGCCGCACGTACGACCTCGTGGTCCTCTGCACCGGCAACCGGGAGACGGACATCGACGGACTCGGCCTCGGGTCTTTCGAGGAGTACACGACTGCCGACGAGAATGTCGTTGCCCTCCTGCACTACAACCTGCCCGTGTTTCGCGTCGGCCCGCACGCGAGATTGCCCTTCACCCGGCAGGAGCGAGAGGACGGCATCGCCGACATCGCCGCCAACGCTGTCTCGCTCTTCCGAACCGCGAACAAGACAGCCGCATTGGCCGCAACACTTCGCGCAACGAAACGCGCCTAGCGCACGGACGGCCGTTACACCGTCGGCGGGTACGGCTGGCCCTGGCACCTGCCCTCCGACTGGGCACCGTCAATCCAGACGACCCACGCGCAGCCAAGAATCCCCACCCCCAGACATCCGACCGGCAGAGAAACCTTCCGAAAGGTTGCCCATGACCACATCACACCAACCCGGACGCCCGGACGAGGCGCGCGACGACGATCGGACACTCGATCCCGGTGAGATCGTCACCGTGAACTCCGACCACGACGCCCACCGGAACACCCCACGCAATCAGGCGTTCGTCATCATCGACAGCTTCTGGCATCCGAAGTACGCCATGGCCGCCCTCGGGGGTGACGGCCTTGAGTGGCGCAACCAACCCCGTGCATGGCTCCAGCCGGTGTCCCCGACGCAGTTGCGCCAAGCTCGCAACCCCGACGGCGACATCATCTACGTCGTCGACTGATCCGCTCACCATCGCTCGTCCACACGCAACCCTCCAGCTATCCACTGTGGACGGCATTGGCTGACCGCAGCTATTGCGCTGCCCGATCAACCTGGTGCGGCTTTGCCGACTGCTGGCGCAGCTTGTCCCACCGGAGGACGGCCATCCTGCCTGTGCGGGACGCGACGTCGCTGAACAGGTGCACAGCACCGGCCTGGGCCAGCTCAACCGCGATTCCGGACAGCGATGCCATGGGGTGAGGAAGACCCGACAGTCCTGATGGTCCTGACAGTTCTGACAGGTCGTAGTTGATCTGTCGCACGCGCGCCGACGACCGCTGAGCCGGCGCCCCGACACCGCACGACCCCTGGCCGATGCCCGGCCACCCGCGCACCTGCGCACCCATTCCGGGCACGGCCGCACGGCCGTGCCCGGATGCCGATCCCGGCCTGCCTGGGCCGCTACCGAACGGGAATCCGCACCTAGCCACCCCAGCACCGAGCCCGCCATGCAGTCGAACAGGCCGGTCACCGACCTGGACACGTCGACCTACGCCGGCCGGTTCCTGCGGCCCCCGGCGGTTGCTGGTGCCGAGGTATCGCAGCTGCTCGTCCGGCTCGCGCCGGAGCAGTGCCGCGCCATCCAGTTGCGGTTCCTCGACGAGGGCACCCGCGCAGCGACGTCGCCGCGCAGATGTGCCGCACGGTCGACGCCGTGCGCTGGCTCGAGCGCCGCGCCTGCGCCGCCTGCACGAACTGTGCACCGCCTGACAGTACCCATCCCGGGCTCACCCCGGGTCCAGTTACTCGGCCCGATCCGCCACCCCGACACGTCCTGACCGCGGTGTCCCGCTGCCGGATCGGCGACGGGGCACCGCGGTCTCCTACCAACGAGGAGCCCCAGCACCATGGCGAAACTGGTCCGCACGATCGTCACCGACGACCTCGACGCCAGCACCGACAGCGTCGGCACCTACCGCTTCGCCCTCGACGGCGTCGACTACGAGATCGACCTGTCCGAAGGCAACCTGGGCCGGCTCCGCGCCGCCCTCGCCCCGTTCATCGCCGCCGGCCGGCGCCTGCCCAAGCAGCAGCGCACGGCCACGCGCGGTCACGCCGCCGCCGGCGGCAGCACCGCGGCTGACGCGGCCACCGTGCGCACCTGGTGGGCCGCCAACGCGGGCCGGGCCGACCTGCCCGCCTTCCACGACCGCGGCGCCATCCCGCGGCGAGTCCGCCTCGCCCACGCCGCCGAACGGCACGCGAACCCATAGACCGGGAACCGCTGACGCACACCCCCGCGCGCCTCGATCCGGCCGGTCCGCACCTCCGTGGACCGGCCAGCATCGCCGTGTGCGGTGCACGGGCGCAGGCGCACCAATCCCTGCTTCGGAAAGGACCACGTACGTATGCGCAACCTGAACCATCCAGCCCCGCGCCAGCCGCTGCTGGCCTGCCGCGCCGGATACACCGCCGTCGGTCTGAAGGCGAGGTACTGACATGGGCCATTGGCTGATCGCTGTCCTCGTCCGCGCCGACGCGCACGCCGAGTTCATCCGCCCCCAACTCGCCCTGCCGCTGCGGCCCCTCATCGCCGCTGGCCGTATCGACGGCTACCGCCTCGGTGGGCAGGTCACCGGCGCCTGGGACCCCGGCTACGACCCCGCCGCCGACCCGGCCAACTGGCGGCCGTGCGAGCACTGCGGCAGCGCTACCCGCACCGGCCACGGCACCTGCACCAGCTGCGCCGACGCGGTCGCCGCCGGCCGCCCGCCGGGCACCGTCGTGGCCTGGTGGCACGGCGACTGGGCACCGCACCAGGGCGACATCGTGCCCTTGGCCCGGCTCATGGCCCCGAACTGGCGGTTCCCGAAGAACCGCACCCCGATCGCCTGGGCCGACCTTGCCGGCGTGGAATTCCTCGACACCGAGCACGCCCTGCTCACCGGCACCGACACCGGCGAGATCCCGCCCCGCCTCGCGCAGATCTTCGACGACCTGCACACCGGCCACCGCGACCCGCACCAGCGTCCCGCCCAGCGTCCCGGCCAGCCTAACGGCCGGCGCTCGGGGCAACGACGCGACTGGCACCGCCCGGCCGACGAGACCAGGTTCGACCCGAACCGCTACGCCGTCGCCGTCGTCGACACCCACCACTGACCCGACCCGAACCGTCGGCGGTTCCGGCCATGCCATCACCGTGCCACCACCGTGCCACCACCGCGCCGCCGGCGCGGGCCGAGTCCAGTCGAACCGACTTGCCTTCACGCGCCAGCCAAGCGTGCATCAGTGCACGCCTCACCACGAAACCCCTGCCAGCGCAGGGAGAAAAGGGGGCTGACATGCCCAACCGAACCAACCCAGCAACCGACACCACCACCGACCCGGGGACCGCCGCAGCCGGTGTGCCGCCGCTGGACGACAAGTCGCAGCAGATCATCGGCGCGCTCGCCGAACTCCGCGAGGAGACCGCCGGCAACCTCGCCACACACCTCGGCATCGCCTATCCCACGATCACCCCGAAACTGCGCAAGCTCAACGCCGCCGGGCTCGCCGAATCCACCAAGGCCGACAACCGCCAGACCGTATGGCGTCTGACCGACACCGGCCAGGAACTCGCTGCCACCCTCAACGCACCGGCCGCCGGCAGCGACACCGAAGCCATCACCGCGACAGCGGTCGGCGCCGCAGTACCGACACCGCCGGCTGGCACCGACCAGAACACCGCCGCCGGCACCGACCCGCAGATCAACAGCGAGGCCCCCGACCAGCCGGACATGCCGGTGCAGGAGCAGCACCCGTCGGCCGGCGGCACCGACACGCTCACCATCGGCACCGACGCCGATGGCGCCGGGCCGGACGACCAGCCGCCCGCAGCAGCCGACATCTCCGCTGCTGCGGGCACCTCCAGCAGCGACCTGACCAATGCGGCAGCCGCCGATGGCTCGGACACCGCTGCAACCGCGCAGGCAGACGCGAATGCGGCGACCCGCGCCGGCGCGGCGGCCGGAGACGACTCGGGCGACGCGGGCGGCGCCGACGCAGCACCCGGCTCGCTGCCCGGCCCCCGCCTGAAGCGGCGCGCGCCAGGCGACCTCGACCGCAGCATCCTGGCCATCCTGCAACCGAACCCAGGCCAGGTGTACAAGGTCGGCGAGCTGTGCAAGCTGATCAACAACGCGGAGCGGGGGACCGGCCTACCGAAGGCCAGCCCCGGAGCGGTCGTCCTCGCCGCGCAGCGGCTTGTCGCCCGCAAGCAGGTCGTCCTGGCGGTCGAAAAGCCCGCCAGCTTCCAACTGCTCGCCGACCCGGCCGACCCGGCTAACCCAGCCGCGGCACCTGCACCAGCGGCGGCCGCTGCGTTGGCGCCGGTCGCCGCGTCCGTCTGACCCCTGACACCGGATTGCCCGAGGGCGGGCGCTGGAAGTTGGCCCGACCGCGCCCGCCCTCGGCGCTCCCACATACGAAGGAGCGTCCCCATTGTCCCATGTCCTTGCATCAGTGCTTACCGCCGCCGGTGGCGTGCTCGCCGGTGCGGCGGTCATGACCGTGCCGCTGCTACGGCTGCGGCGCGCCGTACGGCTCGCCCGCTACCAGGCCGGTCACGACGACACCACCGGCCTGCCCAACCGCCGTACCCTGCTCACCGCCCTACGCCGAGCCGTCATCGACGGCCCGCCGTTCGGGCTGATCCTGCTCGACCTCGACGGCTTCAAGACAGTCAACGACACCCACGGCCACGAGGCGGGCAACGACCTGCTCACCGTCGTCGGGCAACGGCTCACCGACCTGCCCGACCCGGTGTGGCTGGCCGCCCGGCTCTCCGGCGACGAGTTCGCGGTTCTCGTCAACGGCGGCCCGGACGAGGTCGGCACCACCGCGCACCTGGCCGCGGCGATGATCGAGTCCGAACCCGTCACCGTCGACGGCGGCGGGCAGCTGGCCATCCGCGTCAGCGTCGGCTACACCACCGGCCGGCCCGGCATCACCGCCCGCACCCTGCTGCGGGAGGCGGACGAGGCCATGTACCACGCCAAAACCTACGCCATCGGCGTCAGCCGCTACCGCCCCACCGGCGCCGCCACCGTCGGGCCGCTGAACGGGGACAGGCCCACCCATCGCTGCCGTGACCGCCGCTGACGCACAAGACGACAACCAGTCCCACTCCGGCCGCCGGTGCCACCGCTCCTGCGGGGCACCGGCGGTTCCCACGACATACCCACGAAACACCATGCATACAGGAGGAGCACCGTCCATGTTGTCCCATCACCGCACCGACACCACGCACCGGACAAACTGCCTCAGCATCCACCCGATCGGCGCCACCGGCTGCGCCGCCACATCCCGACAGCACCGCACCGCCGCCGAGACCCGCGACGTGGCAATCACCTCTGCCGGGTTCGCGGCGGACCTGCTGCCACCGGACTGGACCGCCCACGCCGCCCCAGTTCCCGACGGCAGCATCTACCTGCTCATCCTCACGCCGCCGGCCGGGACCGCACAGGCGCACCTGGTCGCTCCGCACGCCGGCTGCGGCTGGGCCATCGGCATCACCGACCCCGCCGACGGCACCGACACCGTCCTGCGCACCGCCGGCGGCGACATCGCCTACCAGGCCACCCTCGCCGACGCTGTCCACGCCGCCCGCACGGCCCTGCACGCCGAGACAAGGCCAACGCCCGACATCAACGCACGCCAGCCGGCGCGGCCGGTCGGCCGGTACGTCGACAGCATCTGCCTGATCGGCGTCACCGACCACCGCTACCCGCATCTGGTGCACGCCCGCACCGTCGAGCGCGGCGGCCACCCCCACGTCATGCTGCCGACGCTGCGCCGGATCTGGGCAGCGAACGGTCACGACAGTGCCCTGCTCGCTGCCCTGCTGCTCGCCAACGACTGGAGCTACCTCGATCCCGGCACCGCCACCACGCACGGCAACGTCGCCGCCCGCCGGCTCATCGCCGGGATCGGACTGGTCCACGCCGCGAGCGGACAGGACGGTGCCGACGTCGAGCCTGAACCGGTCGCTGTCGTCCCGCTCACCACCGTCGGTGAACTCGACGCCGCCTGGCTGTACCTGCTCGACCCCGCCGAGGACACCGTCACCGTGCACACCGGCGACGGCCACCCGATCGGCCGGCACCGCCTCGAGCATTAACCCCCTCCGCGCCGCACGAGCGCGCCGGTCCACCAACCAGGCCGCCCCGCCGGGGGCGGCCGCGGCAGCACGCCACCCCCGCGCTCCGCCTGCCCAGCACGGAAGGACCAACCCGCCCGTGGACCGCCTCGCCCACACCGCCCAGCTGCAGACGCACACCAGCTGGCACAGGCCGGCACGCTTGGCTGGCGCCGCCGAACCACCAGACCGGGCGGGGCGACCATGACCAGCCGGGCCCTCGCGCTCATCGCCTGCCTCGTCTGCGCCGTCATCCTCATCTGCGGCGGCCTGACCGGCATGCTGTTGACCCACGGCGCCGCCGCCAGCTGCGCCCCGACCGCCGGTGCCACGCCCCAACCCGACACCAGCCTCACCGCACCGAGCGGGACGTTCCCGGCGATCGGCCGGTGGGACAGCACCCAGATCGGCAACGCCGCCGCGGTCATCACCGTCGGCGCCACCCGACACCTGCCCGCCCGCGCCTGGGTGATCGCCACGGCCACCGCCATGCAGGAATCCAGCCTGCGCAACATCCACTACGGCGACCGCGACTCCGTCGGCCTGTTCCAACAACGCCCCTCCCAAGGCTGGGGCAGCGTCGAACAACTCATGGACCCCGCCTACACGGCCGGCAAGTTCTACGACAAGCTCGTCACGATCGACAGCTGGCAGACCCTGCCACTGACCGAGGCCGCGCAAGCCGTGCAGATCAGCGCCACCCCTGACGCCTACGCCCAGTGGGAGCCCGACGCGGTCACCATCGTGCAGACCGTCGTCTCCAGCGAAAACCGTGCAAGGTCGGTCATGTCACTCGATCTTGAGCAGTGTCCGAACAGTTGTCCGGAGATCGTGAGCAGTCCGGGCCCCCAGGGTTCGGACGCGGGACCGTCGGGCGACGCTGCCCGCTGCGAGTGGGTGACGCCAGTGCACGCGCCGATCGTGTCGGGGTTCCGGACCGCCGAGCGACCGGGGCATGACGGTGTCGACCTGGGAGCGGCGCGGGGCACACCGATTCATGTTGCATCTTCGGGGACGGTCGTGGTGGTGCGGTGCAATGTCGTGCCGGCAAGCCACGGCTGTGACCAAGACGGGTCACCGTCGACACCCGGCTGTGGCTGGTACGTCGATGTCCGCCACACAGGCAATGTCGTGACCCGGTACTGCCACATGCTCACCCGCCCGACGGTGGTCGAGGGGCAGCAGGTGCTGGCCGGGCAAGTGATCGGCAAGGTCGGATCGTCGGGGCACAGTTCGGGACCGCATTTGCATTTCGAGGTGCATGTCAACGGGGACCGGGGCCCGAGCGGGGCGGTGGATCCGGTGAGCTTCATGCACGCGAAGGGCGTGCGCTTGGGCTCGCAGCAGTGATGTAGGTTCCTATGCCCGGTGACGGATTCGCGCGATCTTGGCGGGCGGTTTGACGGATCCGCCAAGACCGCGCGAACGGCGACTCCGCCGCCGCTTCCAACACCTCACCACTCACCCCAGCATCAACGCAGCCGATAACGCCCTCGGTCTCCACCAACAGAACCTCTTCCTGCAACTCGACTGGCTCGCACACGACATTGGCGCCACGCCGGCCTTGTTCGTCGCTTTCGGCACCACGCTGGTGCATCGACTGTTGGTTGCTGATGATCGAGCCTCACGGTTACGCATGGTGACGGGCAGCCAAGACCCACCGCGCGATGTCTGCGGCATGAGAGGGCACGTGATCTGTGCACTTGTCCAGTGGTTCAATCCCGTTTCAGCGTGATCTCGCGGCCGAGCGCTTCCACGCCGTGGCGAATGTTAGCTGCAATCTTCGCCAGTACATGCGGTGCGTATTGCGCAACATCATCGAAGGGTGAATCTACTGAGAGGTCTTTGACGCCCGATTTCCCGCCATGGTAATGATCAAGGTACTCGACGATCGCCTTCCGATCAACCTCTGGAAGCGCTAGAAACGGATCGCGCTCGGTATAGTTGTGCGCCTCGGTCAGGTGAACAAACCTATTCCCAAAGTCGTATACCCGTTGCTCCCACCCGCCTCTCGGGACCATAACTGAATCCGGGATTCGTTTGATCCCAGCTCCGTCCTGCTTCGGAATGCCGAATCCGAGACCGGCGGCGCAGGCAAACAGGATCTGCGCCCTGTCATTCGAGTGGGCGCGGAGATAACTTACCCGAATGAGCGAGTCGAGCTCCATGCGCAAAAGTGAGCCGGCGATCGACCACCACTTGTTTCCCACTGCGGTGGTAATCGCCTTCCGATGCTCGGCCGAGCGTTCCTCCGTTGCTTTTGCAAAGAAGGCGAACTCCTCTTCGAGGTTTGTCATCACCGTATGGTAAGGCAGAACGCGAGTTCGGCGCCGCCGCAGTAGGACCAAGACCACATGCACTGTCATCGGCTTCTTGTTTCATTGCGGTAGGACCGAGGCCCGGCCAGGCTTCTGTCTAGGCGTCCGGGCTGTCGCTCTCACATCGGCTGCCCACTCTGGTGTGGCTCTCATTTGGCCTGCGCAGTCCCGGGCGTCGCCTATGGGCGGGGAGAGGCTCAAGAGGGGATTGCCCAGCTCGAAGAAGCGTTGCCCTCCCGGCTCGACACGTTGTCGGATCGAGCATCGGAGGACCTGTGAGTCTATCGGACCGGGTAATCATCGGCATGGACCCGCACAAGCGCTCAGCCACGGTCGAGGTGATGGCCGGCGACGAGACTGTTCTCGGCGGTGGCCGGTTCGGCACCGACCGGGCTGGCTTCGCGGCGATGGTCACCTACGTGCAGCGGTGGCCGAATCGGGTCTGGGCGATCGAGGGATGCGAAGGCATCGGCCGGCACATCGCCACCCGGTTACTCGCCGATGGTGAGCAGGTCGTCGACGTGCCGCCCAAACTGTCCGCCCGGGCGCGGGTCTTCGTCACCGGTCAAGGCCGCAAGACCGACGCCACGGACGCCCACTCCGTCGCCCTGGCCGGCACGCGGATGCGTGGGCTGCGGCCGTTGGTCAACGACGAACAGCTCGCCGTGTTGCGGCTGCTCGTTGACCGTCGTCGCTCGCTCGGCCAGGACCACACGCGGATGGTCTGCCAGTTGCACCAACTGCTGCTGGAGCTCATCCCGGGCGGGGCGAAGAAGAGCCTGTCCGCGGCCCAGGCCAAAGCGCTGTTGGCCACCGTCCGGCCGCGCGACGCCGTCGGCAAGGCCCGCCGGCGGGTGGCCGCCGAACTGATCGCCGACCTTGAACGGGTCTACCAGCGGTCCAAGCAGGCCGACAAGGAACTCAAAGAACTCGTCGCTGCCACCGGCACCACACTCATGGACCTGCACGGCATCGGACCCTCCGGCGCCGCCCGGCTGCTGGTCGAGGTCGGCGACGTCACCCGCTTCCCGAACCGGGCCCACTTCGCGTCATGGAACGGCACCGCACCCATCGACGCCTCCTCCGGCGACCAGGTACGCCACCGGCTATCACGCGCGGGCAACCGACAGATCAACCGCGTGCTGCACATCATGGCCACCGTCCAGCTGCGTAACGCCACCCTCGGCCGCGCCTACTTCGACCGCAGGAAGGCGGCCGGGAAGACGTCGATGGAAGCGATGCGAAGCCTGAAACGGCGGCTGTCGGACATCGTCTATCGGCGGATGATCGACGACTCCGTCGCCGCTGCGGCGACGGGCCCGGGAGGACACCGGGACACGTCTACAAGTCCTGCGTGACCAGCTCTCATCCCCACACCGGCTCTTCGGAAAAGTCACTTCCCGGGCCCGCCGACACCAAGCCTAAACCGCAACCCCTGCCAAGTCTTGACACAGAGGGGAGCCAGATCAGGGACCTTCGCGCCGCCCGTCACCGACCGTAGCCAACTTGGAAGTCACCGCGCACGATCGGCGGCAGATGAGGATGCCGGCAGTGGCCAGCCGCCTCTTGTTTGATCCTGCCGGG
>NZ_JBEXCY010000080.1:0-47627 GCF_040605515.1 Dactylosporangium sp. NPDC005572
GCGGCGGGCGTCGGCCGCGGCGAGCGCGGCGCGGATCGCCTCCTGCTGCCCGGGCTGCCACGGTCCGGACGCGGCGAGCGGGATCTCGGTCATGAACCGCCGCTCGTCCGGCGGGATCAGCGCGGCAACCCGGTCGGGATCGGTGGCCGCGGCCGCGTACAGGTCCGGGCCGTCGGCGTAGAACAGGTCGGCGACGACGAGCCGGCCGTCCGCGGCGCGCATGACGTTGGCCGGGTTGTGGTCGAGCGGCCCGCACCACGGCAGCTCGCGCCGGGCCTGCTCGTGGACCCGGCGCACGACGTCGACCAGGTCGGCGACCTCCGGCGCCCGCTCGGCGATCGCCCGGTGCATCGCCTCGGCCTCGGCCTCGGGGACCGGCCGCAGCCACTCCAGCACCTGCAGGTCGCCACCGCCGGCCAGGCGCCGGTGCGCGAACAGCGCCGGCACCTGGCGGGTGTGTGCGGCCTGCAGGTACAGCGCCGCGGTGTACGGCCCGGTGGGGTCGAACGGACTGATCCGCGCGGCCGCCGCGCCGTCCGGTGAGCGCAGGGCGATCGCCCAGTCCCCGGCGCCGCACGGGGTCCACCCCGCCGCGCGCAGCTCCTGCTCCACGTCCCGATGGTCCGCCGTCGCCTTCGTCACGCCGTCGAGCGTGGCAGGCCGGGACGCGCCGGGCACGCCCATTACGGCCGCGGTCAGCCGGCGTCGCCGGCCGGGGCAAGGATCCGGGCCGTCGGCGTGCCGGCCAGGGCCGGGGCCCGGCCGGGGTCGGACCACACCGTCGTGCGCAGGAACGTGCGGAAGGCCTCGGCGGCCTCGGCGGTCGCGAAGTCGAGGTCGACGCAGATGTACCGGTCGTCGTCCACGGGACGCAGGACGCGGTACCGCTGGACGCCGGCGCGGGTGCGGGCCTCCGCGAACGAGTCGAACGCGGTGCGCCAGGTCGCGTAGTCGGTGATCGCGTGCTCGATGCGTAGCGTTGTCATGCGGCCGACGCTACGCAGCCGCGGGGCGCCTGCCGTATCCCAGAGATCTGGGGTTCTACGGTGAGGCTGTGGTCTTCGCGGCGGCACTGCAGCGGGTCCGGCGGATCGGCGAGGCCGCGACGGACTCGCGGGCGCTGCGGGCCGCCGTGCTCGGCGAGATCGGGCGCGTCGTGCCGTTCGCGGCCCACGTCTGGGCGCTCACCGACCCCGAGACGTCGGTCGGGACGGCGCCGCTGGCCGCGGTACCGCCGCAGCTCATGCCCGACCTGCCGCGCCTCATCCGGCTCAAGTACCTCACCCGGGTCAACCGCTGGACGGGCCTGACGGCCGCCGCACGCCTGACGGTGCCGGCCGACAGCCTGGTGTGGCGGGAGCTGCTGCACGCCCACGGCGTCACCGACGTGGCGTCGGTGGTCTTCCGCGACCGGTACGGGTGCTGGGCGTTCCTCGACCTGTGGCGCTGCGGCGGCACGTTCGACCGGGACGAGCTGGCGTTCCTCGACGACGTGGCGGCGGCGCTGACCGGGCACCTGCGGCGCTGCGAGGCCGCCTCCTTCACCACCGCCGGCGCGCCCCGCGACCCCGCGCCCGTCGTGCTGCTGCTCGACGCCGGCCTGCGCGTGCTCGGCCAGACGTCGCCGACGCGCGAGTACCTGACCCGGCTGCTGCCGCCGCCCGCGGACCTGGAACCCGTCCCGGCCGTGGCCTACAACGTGGCCGCGCAGCTCGTCGCGGTCGAGGAGGGCGTCGACGACCAGCCGCCGCTGGCCCGCCTGCACCTCGCCGCCGGCCGCTGGCTCACGCTGCGGGCGGCCCGGATCGGCCCCGGTGAACGCCCGGACGCCCAGATCGCCGTCACGGTCGAGGACTGCTCCCCCGCCGAGCGCACCGCGGTGTTCGCCCGCGCCTGCGGCCTCGCGGCGCGCGAGGCCGAACTGCTGCAGCACCTGACGACGGGCGCGGACACCCGCACGGTCGCGGCCCGCATGTTCCTGAGCGAGAACACGGTCCAGGACCACCTGAAGTCCATCTTCACCAAGACCGGCACCCGCAACCGCCGGGTGCTGCTGTCCCGCGCGACCGGCACCGCCTGAGCGCTACGGGACGAGCTTGCGCAGGTAGTCGACGTCGACGTCGAGGAGGGAGTCGACGAGCGTCACGCCCTGCGGGTCGAGCTCCACCTCGCACGGGACGGCCAGGACGGCGCAGCCCGCCGCCCGCGCGCTCTTCAGGCCGTTCGGGGAGTCCTCCACCGCCACGCACGACGCCGGGTCGGCGCCGACCAGCGACGCGGCCGTCAGGTACGGCATCGGGTGGGGCTTCGTCAGGTCGACCTCGTCGCCGGCGACCACCGCGTCGAAGTTGGCCGCGCCGATCGTCAGCAGCGCCACGTCCACCAGGTGGCGGTGGGTGGCCGTGACCAGCGCCAGGGGTACACCTGCCGCCCGAAGGTCAGCCAGCAGCTCCTGGGCCCCGGGCCGCCACACCAGGCCGTCGCGGAAGAGGAACTTCACCCGGTCCTCGAGCCACACCACCGAGGCGTCCGTCTCGGCGCGGCCCGTCGGGAGGCCCAGGTCGGTGTGCAGGATGCGCATCGAGTCGGTCATGTTGGTGCCGACCATCGCCTTGCGGGCCGGCTCGGACAGCTCGCCGCCGTAGTGGGCGGCCAGCTCGGTCAGGCCGACCGACCAGACCTTCTCGCTGTCGACCAGGGTTCCGTCCATGTCGAAGAGCACCGCCTGCAGACCCACACCACGGATCCTGCCAAGGGGCGCGCCGGATCCCGGCACCTTCGTGCGCAAGGTCACGACTTCCCGGCCGACGACCTGGCCCACGACCTGGCCGTCGACCACCTGGAGGGCGGCGATCAGCCGGCGGCTTCGCGCACGGCCTCCAGGAACCGCGCGGGTGTGAGGCTTCCCGGAGGTGTACCGCGGCGCGCCGCGTCGACCACCAGGCGGCGCGCCGTCTCGTTCGCCGGGGTCGGCACGCCGTGCAGCCGGCCCAGGAGCACGATCTCGCCGTTGAGGTAGTCGGCCTCGACGGTGCCGGTGCCGCGGGCCAGGCTCTGCCACGACGAGCCGCCGTCGCGCTGCAGCCGCAGCTGGAGGATGTCGCCGCGGCGCTCGGCGTCCTCGGCGGCCGACGCGAACGGGATCCCGGCCGCGCGCAGCACGGCCTCGCCCTCCTCCCGCAGGGGCCGGGCCGCGTCCTCGAGGCCGTCGGCGTGCCCGCACAGCGCCTCGACGGCGTTGCCGAGGTTCATGAGGAGTTTCCGGTACTTCCACCGCATCACGTCGGGCCTGAGCTCCGAGTGGAAGCCGGCCTTGCGCAGGCCCTCCGACAGGGACGCGGCGGTGTCGTCGACCCCGTGCGGGTACCGCCCCAGGTCGAGGATGCCCGGCACCGGCGCGCACTGCGCCTCCACCACCCCGGGCGCGAGGTGGGCGGCCGGCAGCATGACGCACACGCTGTACACCCGGGGGAAACGCCGCAAAGCGAGGCGCTCGTTGACGACGCCGTTCTGCAGGCAGACGACCGGGGCGTCGACCTCCAGCCGGCGCAGCGCGTCCTCGGTGTCCATGCTCTTCATCCCGAGCACCACGACGTCGCCCGGCCGCCACTCGATCTCGGCGGGGTCGCCGTAACTTTCCAGCCGGTGCACGCTGTCGCCGCCGAGCTGGCGCAGGGTGAGCCCGTCACGGCGGATCGCCGCGAGGTGCGCCCCGCGCGCGACGACGGCGACCTCCTGCCCCGACCCGGCCAGCCGCCCGGCCACCACGCCCCCGACGGCCCCGGGCCCGTAGATGATCCATCGCACACCCCGACCGTAACGCACGGCACGCTATTTCTATTGACATCGATGCCGTCCGCCACGGACCGTTGCCTGAATGCGTTTAGCCGGGGGAAAACGTTGATGCTGTACACCACTGTGGTCGTCGGGACCGACGGCTCCACATCCTCGCTCGCCGCCGTCGACCGGGCCGTCGCGCAGTTGGCGGACACGCCGGACGCGCAGCTGATCGTGGTCTGTGCCTACAGTCCGGCCGGGTCGGAGTACGACGGCACGCTGAGCATGCGGGCCGCGCAGGAGGCGGTGCGGGCGGCGGTCGCGCGGGTCGTGGCCGCGGGGGCGCCCGAGCCGCAGGCCGAGCTGGTCGAGGGCACGCCGTACCAGGCGCTGCTGTCGGTGGCGGAGGCCCAGTCGGCCGACCTGATCGTCGTGGCCAGGCACGGCCTGGGGCCCGCCGCGGGACCGGGCCTGGGCTCGGTCCCGTCGGTCGTCACCCACCGCGCCGGCTGCGACGTCCTGGTCGTCAACGGCTGACGCGGTGCCCGGCAACGCCGGCTCCACCGGCAACTCGGCCGCGGTCGCTCAATGCCCCGGGCGGTAGTAGATGACGCCGTCGAGCCTGTCATCGTCGTAGGCGTTGGCGTTGGTCAGGTGGCCGTTGTACGGGCCGACCTTGCTGACCTCACGACCGTCGCGGAACACGATCTGCAGCCCGTGCTCGGGTTCCCAGTCACACTCGCACTCCAGCGAGATGTAGACGCGCCGGTCGCCGTACGGGTCACGGCTGACCGTCGGTTCGTCGCCGAACCGGACGTGGTCGAGCACGTCGTGCGGACCTTCGATCTCGACGTACCAGTCGTCGTCGCCGGCCGCCACGACATCCTCCATGACATGCCGGTAGTAGGCGAAGATCGACGGCGTGGCCGCGGTCAGCGCGGCGGGGTCAAGCGTCAGGAACGTCCGGATGGCAGCGTGGATGTCCTCCTGGGCCGGGTCGTCGTCATAGCCCTCGACAATGATGCGGCGCGGTGCGCCACCCAGCGCCCGTACCGGTATCGGTGCGCTGACGTATCCACCTAGGTCGGCATCCTCGACGACGGCACCGAGACCGGGAATCTGCATACCGCCACCCTAGGTGTACCGCCGCCGTCGCTGAGACCTCCAGTTCGCCAGCCTGCGTCTGCTCACAACAGGCGCCACAGGCGAGCGGGCTGACCCTCTGCTACCCGCGATCCGCGCGCTGGTCTTCGTCTTCGTGTTCGTCTTCGTCGGTGGAGAACAGCAGCATGTCCGCGACGAAGCAGGTCGGGGCGCCGGTCGCGTCGTAGCCGATCCAGGTGGGGTAGACGCCGTCGCCCCACCCGCTGGACCAGGCGACCATGTCCCCCGAACCGACCGTACGGTAGCGGGGCTTGACCAGGCCGTCGAGCCTACGCCAGACGTCCTTCATACGGTCGATGGAGTCAGCGTCGACGAAACAGGCCATGCCGGCGTCTACTCCGAAGCCGAAGAACTCGCGGTGGCCCAGGTCGAGCGGTTCCTGGCCGTCTCGGAGCGCCAGCTCCCATCGCATGGCCGGTCGGTCGCAGACGTCGAGGCGGGCGGCGGTGACCCGGCTGTGGTGGGGGTCGTCGACGAAGGTCGCGAGGCTGACCGAGACCGGATACGACCCGGGCGGCACGGTGACGCTGAACGGCTTGGCGCCGAGGTCCAACGAGGAGGGATCAGCGGCGACCGGGCGGCCGGAGGGCAGGTGCAGGTGCCCGGGGGCGTGGACCGACAGGCGAAGCTTCCGGCCGGAGCACTCGACCTGTGCACCGGGGGTGAACAGGACCTCGATGCCGTCGGGCTGCAACGGCCGGGGCGGCCGCCACGGCGGTCGGGTTGCGGTACGTACCGGCAACGGATGCCGGATCGCGTCGACGATCGCAGCTGGCCCGTCCCCGGCGAGACCCAGCAGGTCCTGCCATCGGCCGAAGCCTGGAAGCGGCAGCCGAGGCGGTGGCTGTACCGAGCGGGACTCATGCCGTCGACCCAGGTCGCCTCGCGGCTCGATGACGTCGGTGCGCTCCCCGGACAGGCGGTACGTGGTGGACGTCCGGGCCGCGACGTGCGGATACTCGTGCTCGCCAACATCGGGCGGGCCGTCCCAGGCGGCGGCCTGGCGCAAGAACAGGTCACCGTCGGCAGCGCCGCGTAACACATGCCTGGACACCTGTCGGCCGGCAGCGTCGAAGCGCGACACGCAGCAGTACCCATCGACCCAGGAAAGATCCAGCACCGCATGCCGCCGACCGTCGATCAACAGTACGACGGTGTACGGCTCGCCAGCCGCGTCACGGGCCTGCGCGATGGATGGGGTCAGCGGGTTGACCACACCGCCGTCCCACCCGTCGCAGTACACCGCCTCGAACGTCGGCACCACGGCGACGACCATACAGCCCGTCGCCGGCTGCCAGGCCGACCTTGACGACGTTGCCGATCTCAGCCGAGGAGACGCCGGCTGCCCGGGTCGCCTCAGCTGAACGTGAACGCCGGGGCGGGGCTGGGCCAGGAGTAGCTCGTCACGCCGTTGCGGACCGTGCCTGTGTAGGACGACAGGCCGCTGCTGGGTGTGACGGTGACGGTGCCGCCGCCGGCGTACGTGATCCGGCCCGCGTGGACCGCGGCCGTGCAGATGCGGGAGTCGTCGGTGTACGTGTCGGTGCCGTAAATGCTGTAGTAGCCGCCGCCTGCCTGGCAGACGAACGTGAAGCTCTGGTTCCTCCCACGGAACTCCGTCGCGCTGCGGGCCCAGTCGATCTCGCCGGGTGCTGTCGTCGCCCCGGCGATCGTGAACCCGGCGTTGGGGTTGGTGGGCCAGGAGAAGGTCGACACCCCGTACCGGATGGTGCCGACGTAGAACGCCGTGCCCGCCGTCGGCGTGATGCTCACCGGCCCGCCGGCGGCGTAGGTGATCACGCCCGCGTGGACGGCGGCGGTGCAGATGTAGGAGTCGTCGGTGTACGTGCCGGTGCCGTAGACGTTCCAGTAGGCGCCGCCCGCGGGGCACACGAGCGCGATCGGGCCGGTCTGCCCGCGGTACGCCACCGCGGTGGTGCCCCAGGTGATCGTCTGCGCCGCGTAGGCGGGTGGCGCCGCGACGGCGACCGCCGTCGTGGCGAACGCCAGCGTGAGGATCGCGAGGATGTGCCGTGGACGTTTCGACATGGAACTCCCCCTTGCTCGGCCCGGAAGGTCGTGGCAACCGGGCCGAGCGTAGGGCGCGGGCGTCCCGGACTGGGCCACCGGAACCGCTGCCGAGGATGCGCCATTCGCGATTTCCCGACCCGGAATCAACGCACGGTGCCGGTGACCTCGAGTGGTGGGCCAGGTCGGCGACCAACTCGGCGTACGCGGGGTCGCCCGGTTTCCGGTGGGGCGCCGGCGACTCGGACAGCATCACCGGAGTCGCTGCCCGTGGGGCCGGATCGGCGGGGCGTGCAACAGCATCCGACGGTCGGTCCAGTGAGCGTCGTCGTCGGAGTGGGCGATCGTCCAGAGGATCAGGGCGACGGCAGCGCGGATCTCGACAATGACTCGCTGATCGTCACGCCCCGTCGCCGCGAGTCAGACACGCCGGCGCGCTCGTACCCAGTTGCGCGCACAGACTGAGCTGGCCCGGGCGCCCTCGGAGCCGCGGTACGAGGCACGCTGAGGACTGTGAGCGACACCTACATCCGATTGATACCGACTGATCGAGATTGGCAGCCCGCGCCGGCGACCGCCGCATCGGCCGCGGCTTACATGACGGGCCTGCTCTCGGGTCCAGGCGACGCCGTCGAGCGGGTGGAGAACAGGTTCTATCACCGGGTGACCCTGATCGACGCCGGCATGTACACCACCCGAATCATCTGCCCGTGCTGCGACGGTGACATTGCCATGGACTGGCTGGGCAGCCTGGTCAGACAGAACGGCGGCGTGAGCTTTGATCACCTGGACGTGACAGTCCCCTGCTGCAGAGCCGTCATCGAACTGGACAGCCTGCGCTATGAGGAACCGATCGGCTTCGCCCGGTTCGAAATCAGTGCCATGAACCCCACTCAAGCCCGGGATGAACTCGACGCCGGCGAACTCGCCCGAGTGGCTGATCTCCTCGGCCACCCGGTCGCACAGATCATCGCTCACTACTGATCCGCTGCGGTTGCGATCATCGCATTCCCCAGAACTCGTGCACGCTCATAACCGCGATCCGCGCGGCTGAGCGGGAAGCGTTCAGCCGTTGCCACCGTGGTCGTGGTCCCGATAGGTTAGCAAGACGTACGTACGGTTTGCTGGAGGCATCGTGACGACCGATCATCGGGCGCAGGCCCGGGCGCTCGCCGGCGACGGCGAGTCGACCGCGTGGTTCGAGACGTTGTACGCGCGGGCCGAGACCGGGGGCGCGACCGTGCCCTGGGCAGATCTGACGGCGAACCCGCTGCTGACCGCCTGGGCCGCGCGCAGATCGGTCACCGGACCGGGACGGGCCGCCGTGGTGGGCTGCGGCTACGGCGACGACGCGGAGTTCCTGGCGACGCTGGGGTTCGACGTCACCGCCTTCGACATCGCACCCACCGCGGTGGAGCGGGCAAGCCGCCGGTTTCCCGGCTCGGCGGTGTCCTACGTGGCCGCGGATCTCCTCGACCCGCCGCGGGCCTGGAGCGGGGCCTTCGACCTCGTGGTGGAGATCTACACCGTCCAGGTGCTGCAAGGGCCGGCCCGAACCGCCGCGATCGAGCAGGCCACCGCACTCGTTGCGCCGGGCGGGACCCTGCTGGTCCTGGCCCGTGCCCGCGATGACGACGATCACCCGGGCCGCATGCCGTGGCCGCTGACCCGCGCCGAGATCGGCCTGTTCGCGACCGGCACTTCGAACCGGGGCGGCCTGCGCGAGGTCGCCGTGGAACGGATCGACGACGGCGAGGAGCCGCCTGTGCCGCGCTGGGTCGCGGAGTTCCAGCGCTCCAGAACCGGGTCGCCGCGCGCGGTACCCGCGAGCTGAGCGTCCCCCCGAACGATCGGCTGGCAGTCCCCATCCAGCCGCGATCTGCAGCCGAAAAGTTTGCCGCTTCGGCGGTGATCCGATCGGGCCGTCAGTCGCGACAGTGAGGTCATGGGGACGCCACCGCTGAGCGACGCCGACCTGCTGGCGCAGGTCGCGGTCGGCGACGAGAGCGCGCTGCGGGCGCTGGTGGAGCGGCACTCGGCCTGGGTACTGCTCCGGCTGCGGCGGCGCACATCCGACGAGGAGCTGGCCGCCTCGGCGGTGCAGGACACGTTCGTCGCGGTGTGGCACAACGCCCGCCGCTACCGCGGCGACGGTGACGTCGGCGCCTGGCTGTGGGGCATCGCCATCAAGCAGCTCGTATCGCGGCTGCGGGCGCGGCGGCAGCCGACGCCGGTCAGTCAACAGGTGATCTCCGCATTGTCGCCGAGCCTGCGCAGCGCCGAGGACGAGCTGCTGATCGCGGTTGAGCACGGTGATCTCGGGGCCGGCCTCCGCGGCCTGTCACCGGAGTTGCGGCAGGCGTTGCAGGTGACGGTCCTCGACGGCCTCAGCACGAAGGAGGCGGCGCTCCTGCTCGGCGTGCCCCAGGGCACGGTGAAGAGCCGGGTGCGGCTGGCCAAGGCACGGCTGCGGCAGCAGCTGATGGAGGGACTGGCATGAGCTGGCACATCGACGAGACGACCTGGCGCGCGTACGCCGCTGGCCGGCTGGACGCGGTGGCCGAATCGGCCGTGGAGGAGCATGTGACGTCGTGTCCCGGCTGCCGCGACGGGGCGCGCATGGTCGTCGGGGACGTGGAGCCGCTCTGGCACGCGGTCCACCACCAGATCACCGCCCAGCTCACCGCGCCCGCGCAGTCCCGGGTGCTGCGCCTGCTCGCCCGCCTCAAGGTGCCCGGCGCCGACCTGGTCGTCGTCGGCGCCGCCCGCGACCTGCTGACGTCCTGGTCCGTCGCCGTCGGCGCCGCCGTGTGCTGCGCGCTGCTCACCGGCCTGGTCCCGGTCCACCTGCCCGGTGGGCCGCCGGCGCTGTTCCTCGTCATCGCGCCCCTGATCCCGGTGCTGGCCGTGGTGGCGGCGTACGACGCCACGGACCCGCTCCGCGAGATCACCGAGACCACGCCGTTCTCCAAGCTCCGGCTCGCCCTGCTCCGCGCCGCCGCCGCCCTCACCGCGGCGGTCCCGCTGACCGTGGCGGTCGCCCTGGCCGTGCCCGCCCTGCGCGGCTACTTCGCCACCTGGCTGCTGCCCGGGCTGGCCCTCACCGTGACCGCGCTCATCCTGCTGACCTGGCTCACCGCGTGGATCGCCTGCGCGGTGGTGGGCGGCGGCTGGCTCGCCGCGGCCCTGGCAGCCGCCGCGGCCGACCGCATCGACGGCGCCGCGACGGGGCCCGGCCAGGCGGCGTTCGCCCTCGTCGTGGTCGTCCTCGGCGTCGTGCTCGTCCACGTCACCACCACCCAACACACCCGGGGAGTCGCCCCATGACCGTCACCCTCGACAACGTCACCAAGAGCTACGGCCGTACGGTCGCGCTGCACCCGACCACGATCCGGTTCGACCACGGCGTGATCGGCCTGCTCGGCCCCAACGGCGCGGGCAAGACCACGATGCTGCGGGTCCTGTCCAGCGCGTTGTCGCCGAGCGCCGGCACGGTCACCGTCGCCGGGCACGAGGTCACCGGCTCGCACGCCGAGCGCACCGAGGCCCGCCGGCGGATCGGCTACCTGCCCCAGGAGGTCGTCTTCCCCCGCGGCATGACCGCGTTCGGGTTCCTCGACTACATCGCCGTGCTCAAGGAGTGGGGCGACACCACGGGCCGTCACGATGAGGTCCGCCGGGTGCTCGCGCTCGTCGATCTGGCCGAGCGCGCCACCGTCAAGGTGAAGGCGCTCTCCGGCGGGCAGCGGCGGCGCCTCGCGATCGCCCAGGCGCTGCTCGGTGACCCCGCCCTGCTGCTCCTCGACGAGCCCACCACCGGGCTGGACCCGGAGCAGCGGGCTTCGCTGCGCGGCCTGCTCTCCGGCCGGCCCGGCACGGTGCTGATCTCCACCCACCAGACCGAGGACGTCTCGGCGCTGTGCGACCGGGTCGTCGTGCTCGACGCCGGCCGGGTCTGCTTCGACGGCACCGTGCCGGACCTGCTGGCCACCGCCGCGGGCCGCGTGCACCAGGGCCCGTCCGCCAACCCCGGTGCGGTCCAGACCTGGCGTACGGGAACGGGACTCATCCGGTCGGTCGGCGGCCGGCCCGCCCCCGACTCCTCGGCCGTCGAGCCGACCGTCGAGGACGCCTACCTCCTGCTCAGAAGCGCCACACCCGAAGGGGCTCCGGCATGACCACGACCGCCACCACCACCGCACCCATGCTCCGCGTCCTGGCCCGCCGGGAGATCCGTCATTACCTCGGCGCCAAGCTCTACTGGTTCGGAACGGCCCTGCTCGTCGCCGTCACGGTGGCCGGGTTCGTCGGTTCGGCCACGCGGGGCGCCGCGGACCACCAGCCGTCCGCGGCGATGGACATGATCGCCCCGGCCGCACTGCTCGGTGTCCTGGGCCTCATCGTCATGGCCGGGCTGACCAGGCGGTCCGATCGCGCCGCGGCGGCAGCCGGCACCGTCGCCGTCCCGGAGCGAACCCGGACGGCGGCGCTCGCGGCGGCAACAGTCGTGCCCGTCGCCACCGCTGTGCTGTGGTACGCGGCGGCAGTGGTCACCTATCTGGTCTACCCGCCGACGCCGGACACGGTACCGTTCCCGCCGTTCGGCGACGGCTACGTCCTCACCGTGATGTTCGCCCTCGGCGTGGTCCCGGCACTCGGCGGCCCGATCCTCGGCCTGCTGCTGGCCCGCTGGCTTCCCCGCCGCGGCGTCACCCCGCTGGCGGTCGTCCTGGTCGTGCTGGTCACGATCATCCTGCAGGGCAACTTCGAGGCGACCTGGCGGTGGCGGGTCGCCTGGCCGTGGACGTACTGGTACGGCCCGTTCGGCTGGAACTCCGGCACCGGGCACTGGCTGGCGCTGCCCGGCTCCCCCCACCTGTGGGTCGCCTACCTGCTGGCGCTGTGCGCGCTCGGCGTGCTCGTCGCGATCTACCACGACCCGGAGTCCGATCGCGCCCGGCTCCGCCTGCTGATCGGCGCGACCGCCGGCGTCGCCGCGGTGGCCCTGGTCCTCACCATGCTGCTGGGGCTGCCCGAGGCGACCTGGAACCCGATCACCGGTCCCATCTCCTGATGCTGCGCTCGTCGATGCTGCACCACGCGGCCAGGGCGGTGCCCTGGCCGCTGGTGGCCGCGGCCTCCCTGCTGATCACCGGGTTGCTCGCAGCGGTCCGGTACGACAGCTGGACGCTCTGGCCGCTGCAAGGCACCGCGGTCGGGCTCCTCGCCGGCGCGGTCGGCTGGTGTCTCGACGAGCCGGCTGCCGCGGTGGTCGACCCCGCCCCACGAGGACTGGCCTGGCGGACCCTCGCCCGTACCGCCGGCATCGCCCCGCTGCTCGCCGCGTGGTGCGCCGCCGTCTGGTGGGCCCGCGCGGACCTCTACGGCCACCCGTGGGCCGTACTCGTCCAGGGTTTCGCGGCGGCGACAGTCGCGACCGCCTGGGTCACCCGGCGCCGGGCAGCCGGCGAGGCCACCCCGGGCCAGCGCTGGGCGATCGTCGTCGTTCCGGTGACCACCGCGTGGGCCCTCGTCCGGCCGGTCGAGGAGCACCTGCCGGTCTTTCCCTATGGGTACGGCGATGCCTTCGGCGACTGGACGATCAGCAGCGCCGGCTGGGCCGTCACCGGCCTGACCGCCGCCCTGATGCTCGCCGCGACCCTGATCCGCGACGGCCGTCCCTGGTACCGGCCGCGCGCCGGCAGGCCCAGTGGGATCAGCGGCTCAGGCCACCGCGATCAGCGCCGCGATCAGCCCGTACTCGATCGCGGTGGCGGCTGACGCAGCGGCCTGCCAGGCAATGACCACGGCGCCGGCCGCGGTGAGCGTGATCGCAAAACGAAGCACGGTACGCATGGGGTCTCCCTTGGGTTGTCGGCCGGTCGGCTCCTACCTCTCCATTCGTCGCCGCCGTGACGGTGGATGGCTCTGACCCGGGCGGACACCCCGGCCCGCGCTCAGTCCACGGCGGCCGGGATCGGGTCGAACGACGTCCCGTCCGCCGGGCCCACCTCGTGCAACCGCCCGTCCCGCACCAGGTACACGAAATTGTGCCGGGTTCGCGCGGCGAAGTCGGCCCGCTGCTCGTCGGTCCAGTCGTCGCGGTGGGTGCGGGGGTACTCGGAGTGGTCCGGTTCGGTCCACAACCGCACCACGTAGACGGCGTTGGCGCGCACCTCGATGCGCCAGCGGTCGTCGGGCCACTCACCCTCGGCCTCGATGACGCCGTCGACGACGTGGTTGAAGGTGAACCTGTCCAACGCGGGCGGATACACCCGGCCGGGCAGCGGATCGACCCGCTCCCGCGCGACGGTGGCGTCCGGCTGCAGGAACGTGTGCACCAGGTACCCCATCCAGAGATCGGCGTCGTAGAACTTCTCGTGCTCGTTCCAGGCGATCGCGGTGCCGTCGGCGGTCGGCGCCCACTTGCACCAGTACCCGGGCTTGCCCGGGTCCGGATCCCCGGTGCCGTCGAGCTCGTCGCCGTAGCCGAGCGCGTAGGGGCCGGTGGACCGAGGCTCGTGCCTGGTCTCGCCGAACGCCAACAGGTAGCCGATCTCATGCTGGTTCAGCGCGGGAGTGATCGTCACAGCGCCGGTGAACCTGGTTTCGTACCCCACGGTGGTCCCCCTCCACGAAGCGTCGCATGTGTATACCAAGGCAGCGGGGTCGTCCTCCCACCCACGTCATCGGCGGGCCTGGGCCGGCGTTGCGACCATCTCCGCCGGGAGCGTGCGCAGGGTGCGGATCGGGGAGCAGAGCAGGGCGAGCAGTCCCACGGCGACCGGCAGTACCATCGCCAGCAGCGCCGCCCGGGTGCCCCACGTCTCGGCCAGCGCACCGGCCAGGAACGCGCCGAACGGGGTGCCTCCCCAGGCCATCATGCGGCCGGTCGTGTTGACCCGGCCCTGCAGTTCGTCGGGGGTCAGCTCCTGGCGGACCAGGATGCCGTTCGTCGTGGCCACCGTCACCGCCAGCTGCCAGACCAGCCAGATCAGCAGCGCCGGGACGAAGGCGCCGGTGAGCGCGAACGCCGACAGGGTCGCGGTGAACAGGGCGTAGCCGAGGATCGAGACCGGGCCGGGGCCGAGGCGGCGGCGCAGCGCGGGGAACAGTGCGGCGGCCAGCAGGGCGCCGACCGCGCCGGCCGTGTACAGCAGGCCGAGCCGGCTGTCGGGGACCCGCAGGCCCAGGCCCTCGTGGGCGTGGACGACGAGCAGGCCGACCGCGCCGCCGGTGGACGCCGACAGGAGGAACCCCGTCAGGCTGAGGGTGCGGATCGTGGGCTGGCGCCAGAGGTACCGGATGCCCTCCCGGATGCTGGTCGGCTGGCCGCTGGCCGGGTCGAGGTCGCCGCGGAGGGCGGTGAGGAGCGCGGCGGAGACCAGGTAGGTCGCGGCGTTCGCGGCGAGGACCACCGCCGGGTGGGTCAGGGTCGCCAGCAGGCCGGCGGCGGCCGGGATCGTGATCTGCAGGACGGTCTGGGCGGAGATGATGAGGCTGCTGGCCCTGGCCAGCCGGTCGCGGCCGGCGATTCGGGCCAGGGCGCCCCAGGCCGCCGCGTCGAACCAGCAGAAGCCGAGCCCGACCGCGAACGCGACCGCGAGCACGTGCGGCACGGTGAGGACACCCGCCGCGTGCGCCACCGGGACGGTGGCCGTGGCGAGGGCGCACCAGAGATCGGCGCCGATCATCATGGCCCGGCGGCGCATCCGGTCGGCGGCCGCCCCGGCGAACAGGCCGATGAGCAGGTACGGCAGCGACTCCAGCGCGGCCACGGTCGCGGTGACGCGGGCGGACTCCGTCAGCTGGTACGCGAGCAGCGGCAGCGCCACGGTGGCGGCCATGGCACCGGCGTAGCTGACGGCCCGCGAGAGGTACCAGATCCGGAAGCCGGGGTCGCGCAGCAGCCGCCGTTCCTCCACGGCGGACACACTAGCCGCCAGGAATCGCGTCGGAAATTTCCCGTCCCGCGGTCAGCGCACGGTGCCGGGGACCTCGGAGTGGTGGGCCAGGTCGGCGGCGAACTCGGCGTACGCGGGGTCGCCCGGGCCGACGATCCAGCGGGACCGGCCGGTCGGGTCGCGCAGGTCGCGGTAGGCCTCGGCGGGCGGGGCCATGACGTCCCACAGGACGCACGGGCCGGGCACCCGCGTGGAGATCTCGCGGCCGTGGGCGGTCACGACGATCCTGTACCGCTCCTCGACGTCGAGCAGGCACAGCGGCGCGTCGGCGAGCCCGGCGAAGGCCCGCCGGATCGACGGGGAGGCGAGGAACAGGCGGCTCTGTTCGCTCGTGGCCGGCGTGAAGTCGAACAGCCAGTGGCCGGGCAGCAGGCTGCCGGCGTCGAACACGAAGAGGTACGTGAGCGCCACCGCGACCCTCGTGGTGCCGTCCGGGAAGGTGTGGGTGGTGCGGTCGTCGGCGTAGCCGAGCAGCGGATCGTCCGGTGCGAAGGACGGCGCGGAGGACGGCTCGAAGCACGGCGCGAGGTCGAACGTGGCCGCCGGCCGGCCGGCGACGGCGTCGGCGAGCACGACGGTGCGACCGGCCTCGAAGCGGTACGTCCCCGGCAGCCGCACCGTCGCGCCGTCGGGCAGCACGACGTCGGTGTGCTCGTCCCTGCCGGGGACACACCACGCGGCGACCTCGCGCAGCAGCCGCCCGGCGTCGCGCCGGTGGACGTAGACCCGGTAGCTGTAGTCGATCCCCACGGCGGCCGATGCTCCGGCGTCACGGCCGCTGCCGCAAACCGTTTCCGGCAGCGCCCGCGGCCACCGGAGTCGCTGCCCGCTTGGCTTCAGTGGCCGTCGTCGTCGGAGTGGGCGATCGTCCAGAGGATCAGGGCGACGGCCGCGCGCCGGCGGCCGGCCGGGTCGGTCGGGGTGTATCCGAGCCGGGCGGGAAGCCAGGCCAGCCGGTCGTGCAGGGTCGAGTGGTGGACGTGCAGCTGGGCCGCCGCCTGGCGCAGGCTGGTGTGGTGCAGGACGGCCTGGAGCGTCTCCACGACCCACGGGTGGTTGGTGAGGAGACGGTCGAGCTGCTGGACGTCCTCGACGGCGGCGGCCTCCTGCCGGGTGAAGCGTTCGGCGACGGCGGCGATGGCGCCCAGTTGGTCGTGGAACACCAGCGAGGGTCCGATCCCCCTCGGGTGGTCGGCCAGGCGGAGCGCCACGCGGGCCCGGGCGAGGGCGGCCGGGAGCTGGTCGGGATGCTCGGCGGTCGCCGCGCCGGCCCGTACGTCGTGGGGCAGCACCGGTGTCCCGGGCAGCAGGGTCACCAGGTGGCGGCCGATCTCCGCGCTGCGGGGCGACGGCGGTGTGCCGGACGCCCGGACGACGACGGTGACCGCTCCGGCCAGCCCCAGTCGGGTGGTGGCGTCGCGGCGGTCCGCCGCGGTGGCGTCGGGGTCGCAGGCGATCCTGACCGCCGCCGCGGCGGAGCTGTGCATGAGGGTGGCGGTCAGGGCCTGGATGCTGCGGGACAGTCGTTCGAGGATGAGTGCGTCCAGCGGACCGGCGGGGCCGGCCCGTTCCAGCCACACCGATGAGCCGGTGCCGCCGGGCACCGCGACGCGTGGCCAGGTGTGGTCGTCGTCCTCGGGCAGGGTCCGCCCGTCCGGCAGGAACCGGCGGGTCAGCCCGCGGTCGGCGAGGTGTGCGCCGGCGGGGCAGGCGGCGAGTGCGGCGGCGGCCCGGATGAACGCGCCGACCGGGGCCCGTTCGTCGACGAGGTGGTCGAAGTGGTCGATGACCCGCAGCGCGGTGGCCGCGTCGTCGTTCCCGACTTCGAGCCGGCCGATCAGGTCCCGCACGTGCACCTCCACCCCGACTATGCCGCACCGGCCGGCCGGGCACCAGTTCCGGCAGGTCAGCCGCGATGTCAGCCCTCGATTGCCCGCCGCAGGTACTCGTCGCGGGTGGCTCGCGAGGCCTGGGAGACCGCGGCGTGGGGTGCCATCATGTCGAACCCGTGGAAGCCGCCGCCCCACACGTGCAGGTCGACGAGGACGCCCGCCTGCGATAGCCGGGTGGCGTAGGTGACGGCCTCGTCGCGGAACGACTCGGCCGACCCGGTGTCGATGTACGTGCGGGGCAGCCCGGTGAGGTCCTCGGCGCGGGCGGGCGCCGCGTACGGCGAGACGGCCGGTCCCCCGCGTCGCTCGCCCAGCAGCGCGGTCCAGCCGTACAGGTTGTCGTTGCGGTCCCAGACCCCCTCGCCGTCGAGCATGCGGCTGCTGTGGGTCTCCAGCCGGTCGTCGAGCATCGGGCAGATCAGCACCTGATGGCTGAGCGTGGGGAAACCGCGGTCGCGGGCGAGCAGCGCCGTTCCCGCCGCCAGTCCGCCGCCGGCGCTCCCGCCGACGATGATCAGCCGCTGCGGGTCGATGCCCAGTTCGGTGGCGTTGTCCGCGGTCCACACCAGCCCGGCGTAGCAGTCCTCGACCGGTGCGGGGTCGGGATGCTCGGGGGCGAGGCGGTACTCCACCGACACGACGACGGCTTTGCCCTCGGCGACGAGGGGCACGAACATGTCCGCCCCGGCCTTCCGGTCGCCGACGACCATGCCGCCGCCGTGGGTGTGGTAGATCCCGGCGACGGGTCCCGTCGGGTTCGCCGGCCGCAGGATGAGCACGGTGATGTCCGGCTCGCCCGCCGGCCCGGGAACCGTGCGCTCCTCGAGCGTGACGAGACCGCCCGCGGTGAGGTCGGACTGCTCCATCCCCGGGATGCCGTCGATCATCGCCTGCCGCAGGAGCGGCAGGTTCTCGGTGCTGAACGGCATCAGCGTTTCCCGCGCCGCCTCCAGGGCGGGCGCGAGTTCGGCGTCGAAAGCGGGTCGGATCGGCGTGTCGGCGGCGACAGTGGTGGCGTGCAGGTCCGGCATGGGTTGGCCCCTTCCCTGTGAGCTGGCTCACTCACTCTCGGCCAACGTGGAACCTGCCGGGAACCGGTCCATGGCGGGAACTGGCGCGTCTACCCCCGCCATATGGCGGGGGTTCAGGCGGCCGTGCCGAAGTGACGTTCGCGGTACTCCTGGAGCGCCCGGCGGACAATGCCCGACTTCCCCTCGCGGTCGCGGCCCGCCGCCTGCTCCAGCCACTCGATCATCGACGGCGGCAACCGGAACGTGGCCGGCCGCATGATCGGGGCCTCATGCTCGTCGACCTGCACCATCGGCTCGGCGGCCGGCTGGGCCGCCGCGATCAGCGCACTGGTGTCGTTGGTCAGGAACCAGTCGCCGATCTCTTCCTTGGTCATGGTGCTGAAGTCCGGCAGCTCACTCATCACGGTTCCTCCCGAGCCAGGTCTCGAACTCGACGCCGCTCATCGGCTTTGCTCGCGCGACCCGCCACACAAAGGAGTCGTCCTGCCGGTACAGCAGGACGCCGATGGCCCGGTGGTCCGCGGTCACGGAGTAAACCGCGAGCACATCCTTGTCGATTCGGACGCGTAACTGGTCGTGCAGCGGAGCCTCCAACGCTTCGGCCACCTCGGCGATGCTCACGTCGAGGAGCTTCGCGGGCGGCTCGTCAGGCGCTGGCATCCGCAACAGCAAGACCGTCACGACGCCGAGCGTATGACACGTATTACGTTGCCGTCAGCCAACCTGATCGCGGAGACATTCGGGATGGACATCGCCGAAGTCACCGAGCATCTTCGGCGCGGAGGCCCGGCGAGGCGGAGCCGGTGACCGTGACCATACCCTCTGTTCACGTGAGGTCAGGCGCAGCTGCCGCGAATTGCCGGAGTCGGACGTCCGTTTGATGACGACGGCCCGGCAATCGACACGCACCAGCCATCGCTAGCGGCGGCACGAAGGACGAACCCGGAGAGCTCGCCGCAGCTGCCACACCGGCACCCAGCACCGTCTACGTGACGGTCACCGCTGCCGCGCCAGCCGCCACGACCGCCTCACCAACGCCCGCGGCCACAACGTCCCCGCCGCCCCTCCGCCACCGCCGGCGGCCACCATCGATGACGGCACCTGGACCGTCGGCGAGGACATCCCCGCCGGCAACTACAAGGTCGTCGGGGCCGGCTCGAACTGCTACTGGGCGATCTACAAGTCAGGCACCAACGGCTCTGACATCATCGACAACCACATCGGCGGCGGGAACCTGAGGGTCACGCTGAAGGCGGGACAAGACTTCGAGACGGCCCGGTGCGGAGTCTGGACGAAGACAGGTTGATGGCGTAGCCATGGGCTCGCTCGACCGGGCCGCGATCGATGACGTATTCGCGCCGCCTGTGCCCCGGATGCAGCCCCGCGGAAGTATCTTCAGCGTAAGGGCGCAGGTCACAGGCGGCGCGAAAGCCCAAGATCCTACTTGGCGTTGAAGTAGGACGCGTCCGGGTGGTGGATGATGATCGCGTCCGTGGCCTGCTCGGGGACCAACTGGAACTCCTCCGACAGGGAGACGCCGATGCGGTCCGGGCGCAGCATGGCCACCGTCTTGGCGCGGTCCTCCAGGTCCGGGCAGGCCGGGTAGCCGAAGCTGTAGCGGCAGCCGCGGAACTCGGTGCGCAGCAGGCCGTCCAGGTCGGCGGGGTCCTCGGCGGCGAGCGGGCGGCCGTCGGGCAGGACGAGCTCCTCGCGGACGCGCTTGTGCCAGTACTCGGCCAGGGCCTCGGTCAGCTGGACCGACAGGCCGTGTACCTCGAGGTAGTCGCGGTACGCGTTCTCGGCGAACAGCTTCGCGGTGTAGTCCGAGACCGGCTGGCCGACCGTCACCAGCTGCATGCCGATGACGTCCAGCTCGCCCGACGAGCGGGGCTTGAAGAAGTCGGCGATGCACAGGCGGCGGTCGCGGCGCTGGCGGGGGAAGGAGAAGCGGGCCCGTTCGCTGTGGCCGTTCTCGTCCAGGACGACGAGGTCGTTGCCCTCGGAGTAGCAGGGGAAGTAGCCGTAGACGACGGCCGCCTCCAGGACCCGGTCCGAGGCGAGGCGGTCCAGCCAGTACCGCAGCCTCGGCCGGCCCTCGGTCTCGACGAGCTCCTCGTAGGAGGGGCCGGTGCCGCCGCGGGCGCCGCGCAGGCCCCACTGGCCGAGGAACGTGGCCCGCTCGTCGAGCATCGCCGCGTAGTCGGCCAGGGGGATGCCCTTGACGACGCGCGTGCCGAAGAACGGCGCGGCCGGGACGGCGAAGTCCTCGGTGATGTCCGAACGCACCGAGGCGTCATCCAGAGCCGGCAGGTCGTCGCGGTCGGCAACGGTGCGGGCCCGGCGCTCGCGGCGGGCGGCCAGGGCCGCCTCGCGCGCCTCGTCGACGACCGGCGCGCCGCCGCGCTTCGCCGTCATCACCCGGTCCATGAGTGACAGGCCCTCGAAGGCGTCCCGGGCGTAGTGGACCTGGCCCTGGTACACGGCCGACAGGTCGTCCTCGACGTAGGCGCGGGTCAGCGCCGCCCCGCCCAGCAGCACCGGCCAGCGGCCGGCGACGCCGCGGGCGTTCATCTCCTCCAGGTTCTCCTTCATGATCACCGTGGACTTGACGAGGAGGCCGGACATGCCGATCGCGTCGGCGTCCTTGGCCTCGGCCTGCTCCAGGATCGCCGAGATCGGCTGCTTGATGCCGATGTTGATGACCTCGTAGCCGTTGTTGGACAGGATGATGTCGACGAGGTTCTTGCCGATGTCGTGGACGTCGCCCTTGACCGTGGCGAGCACGATGCGGCCCTTGCCGGCGTCGTCGTCGGCCTTCTCCATGTGCGGTTCGAGGTACGCGACGGCGGCCTTCATGACCTCGGCCGACTGCAGCACGAACGGCAGCTGCATCTGGCCGGAGCCGAACAGCTCGCCGACGGTCTTCATGCCGTCGAGCAGCACGTCGTTGATGATCTCGAGGGCGGGCCGGCCGGCCAGGGCCGTGTCGAGGTCGGCCTCCAGGCCGTTGCGCTCGCCGTCGATGATGCGCCGCTTGAGCCGCTCGTCGAGGGGCAGCGCGGCGAGCTCCTCGGCGCGCGACGCCCGGGCCGAGGCGACGTCGACGCCCTCGAACAGCGTGATGAACGCCTGCAGCGGGTCGTAGCCCTCGGCGCGGCGGTCGTAGACGAGGTCCAGCGCGACCGTGCGCTGCTCCTCGGGGATCTTGTTCATCGGCAGGATCTTCGACGCGTGCACGATCGCGCTGGTGAGCCCGGCCTGCTGGCACTCGTGCAGGAAGACCGAGTTGAGCACCTGGCGGGCGGCCGGGTTGATGCCGAAGGAGACGTTGGAGATACCCAGGGTGAAGTTGATCCCGGGGTACAACTGGGAAATCTCGCGGATCGCCCCGATCGTCTCGATGCCGTCGCGGCGGACCTCCTCCTGCCCCGTCGTGATCGGGAACGTCAGGCAGTCGACCAGGATGTCCTCGACGGCCATCCCCCACTGGCCGGTGAGGTCGTCGATGAGGCGGCTCGCCACCCGGACCTTCCACTCGGCGGTGCGGGCCTGGCCCTCCTCGTCGATGGTGAGCGCCACGACCGCGGCGCCGTGCTCCTTGACCAGCGGCATCATCCGCGCGAACCGGGAGCCGGGGCCGTCGCCGTCCTCGTAGTTGACCGAGTTGACGATGCACCGGCCGCCGAGCATCTCCAGGCCGGCCTCGATGACCTCGGGCTCGGTCGAGTCGAGCATGATCGGCAGGGTCGAGGCGGTGGCGAACCGGCCGGCCAGCTCGCGCATGTCGGCTGCGCCGTCGCGGCCCACGTAGTCGATGTTGAGGTCCAGCATGTGGGAACCGTCGCGGGCCTGCTGGCGGGCGATCTCCAGGCAGGTCTGGTAGTCGGCGGCGAGCATCGCCTCGCGGAACGCCTTCGAGCCGTTGGCGTTGGTCCGCTCGCCGACCATGAGGATGCTGGCGTCCTGCTGGAACGGCACGTGGTGGTAGATGCTCGCCACGCCCGGCTCGGCCTGCGGGACCCGCGCGTGCGGCGCCTGCGCGCCGAGCCGCTGCGCGACCGCCGCGATGTGCTCGGGCGTGGTGCCGCAGCAGCCGCCGACGAGCCCCGCCCCGTAGTCGACGACGAAGCGCTCCAGGGCCTCGGCCAGCTCGTCCGGGGACAGCGGGTAGTACGCGCCCTGCGCCGTGAGCTGCGGCAGGCCCGCGTTCGGCATGACGGAGACGGGCACCTTCGCGTGCTGGGCGAGGTACCGCAGATGCTCGCTCATCTCGGCGGGCCCGGTCGCGCAGTTGAGCCCGATGAGGTCGACCCCGAGCGGCTCGAGGGCGGTGAGCGCCGCGCCGATCTCCGAGCCGAGCAGCATCGTCCCGGTCGTCTCGACCGTCACGTGGCAGATGATCGGCACGACCCGGCCGGTCGAGGCCATGGCCCGCTGCGAGCCGATGATCGCCGACTTGGTCTGCAGCAGGTCCTGGCACGTCTCGATGATCAGCGCGTCGGCGCCGCCCTCGATGAGGCCGGCCGCGTTGTCGAAGTACGCGTCGCGCAGCGACCGGAACGGCGCGTGGCCGAGCGTCGGCAGCTTGGTGCCGGGGCCGATCGACCCGAGCACGAACCGCGGCCGGCCGGGGGTGCTGTGCGCGTCGGCGGCGGCCCGGGCCAGCCGCGCGCCGGCCTCGGACAGCTCGCGGATCCGCGACTCGATGCCGTACTCACCGAGGTTGGCGAGGTTGGCGCCGAACGTGTTGGTCTCCACCGCGTCCGAGCCGGCCGCGAAGTACGCCTCGTGCACCCCGCGCACCACGTCGGGGCGGGTCACGTTGAGCACCTCGTTGCAGCCTTCATGCCCCTCGAAGTCGTCGAGGGTCAGGTCCGCGGCCTGCAGCATGGTGCCCATCGCGCCGTCAGCGAGCAGCACCCGCTCGCGCAGCGTCGTCAGAAACGTGTCCGCCATACCCAAAGGCTATCGGGACGGCGATGTTCCGTCGGCCTCGGGCAGGGACGACCCGACCCGATCCGGGTTTACCCCACCCTGTCGGAGAATAGGTGGACCATCCCGATCTGCCCGGTAGTACGGGACGTGCGCCGATTCGCCGCTGCCGGGCTCGTCCTGCCCGGGCAGCCGCTCGTCGTGCGGGACCTGCAGGAACACCCACCCGGTCCAGACCAGGCCGGCCACCATGAGCACCAGCGGCAGCACCGAGCCGGTCGGCGGGTGCCAGTCGCCGACGAACGGGTTGAACCGGCCCAGGCCCGCGTTCGGCGACAGGCCCCGCTGCCAGCGGACCATCGCGAAGACCAGCAGCGCCAGGTGGATCGGCACCAGCAGCAGCACGTAGGCGCGGGTGAGGCTGCGGGTGCGCCGCGCGTCGAACAGCTCCGGCCGGCCGCGGTGCTCCCGCTCCAGCATCCACGCGGCCAGCAGCGGCAGACCGGCCAGCAGCGGCATCATGTACCGCCCGAGGGTGATGAAGCCCACCAGGTTCGCCTGGCTGACCTGCAGATAGCCGGGCAGCACCACGCCACCGGCGAAGAACACCGCGTAGCGCCAGCGGGTCACCCAGTCGGTGAAGATCGCGCCGAAGGCGACGAGGCCGCCGACCACCGCGATCCACACCAGGTAGAACGGCGTCCACAGGAACGTGTCGAACCAGCCGGCGACGCCGATCATGCCGATCACGTACTCCCACCAGTTGTCGGTGTAGAGCGCGATCGCCTCACCGACCCTCAGGTTGTACGTGCCGGGCGGCGGGACGACCAGCTCACCGGTCTTCATGCCGACGATCCACGCGACCGACGACAGGCCGGCGACGGACACGCCGACGATCCACCACCTGGTGCGGGTGAGCGAGCACCACTCCCGCAGCCACGCCCAGCGCACCGGCACCAGCAGCGCGAACAGGCCGAACGCCAGCCACGCCGGTCCGGCCGAGCGCAGGCTCAGCAGCAGTACCGCGGAAATCCCCATCAAGGTGATGTGCCCGCGCTTGCGGAAGTCGGGCGGGTCGAGCAGCAGCGGAATGCCGGCGGCGAAGAACGCGATGCCGGCCGAGATCTCCACCGAGTTCGGGTTGATGCCGCCGGCCAGGTGGGCGAGCATCGGCGTGGTGACGGTCAGCAGGGTGGCGGCCGGCAGGCCGAACCGCGACCAGCGCACCAGGCACACGAACGCCGAGGCCAGCAGCGCCGCGCACACCGCCGAACTGATCAGCCGGGCCGCGACCAGCCCGCCCCAGTTCGGGAACCAGCGCAGCGGCGGACCGACGATGAAGTAGTACAGCGGGTTGTAGCGCCCGGCGCTCGTGGACACCTCGCCGATCGGGCCGCCCCGGATGCCCGGCGAGCAGGCGGCGGAGACCTTCTGGTGGTTGCCGAAGCAGGTGGCGTGCTCGTTCATGCCGACGGGAACGCGCTGGTAGGCCCCCATGCCGGGCTTGCCGAAGGCGTCCGGGACGACCCGCGGCCGGGCGAAGATCTGGCCCGGGTCGAAGGACGCCACGCCGGCCGCGCGGATGCTGTGCTGCACCTCGTCGGGCGGCGCGTCGTAGGGCATCGCGAAGGCCCAGGCACCGAACGTCAGGAAGAAGGCGAGAAAGGAAATCAGCCAGGCCCAGGGTCCAGCACGGAGTCCACTGCGCACTTCCGGATCGTACATAAGGATCATATGTGGGCGCAGTCGACTCGGACGGACCCGCGCGGCCGGCAAGCCATCCGGCGGCGGCCCACGTAGGCTGGGACCGTGACCGAGTTCGACGGCCTGCCCGTGCTGCGCTCCCCTGTCGCGATCGCCGCGTTCGAAGGGTGGAACGACGCTGCCGACGCGTCGACCGCCGTCGTCGAGCATCTCGAGCAGGAGTGGGGCGCCGATCCGATCGCCGCGCTCGACCCGGAGGACTTCTACGACTTCCAGGTCAACCGGCCGACGGTGCTGATGTCGGAGGGCGAGACCCGGCGCATCGAGTGGCCGACCACGCGGTTCTCGGTGGCCACCCCGCCGAACGCGGAGCGTGACATCGTCCTGATCCGCGGCATCGAGCCCAGCATGCGCTGGCGCACGTTCTGCGAGGAGATCCTCGAGGTCTGCCACAGCCTCGAGGTGAGCCGGATCGTGCTGCTCGGCGCGCTGCTCGCCGACGTGCCCTACACCCGCGCGCTGCCGGTGAGCGGTTCCGCCCCGTCGCGCACGTCGAGCGAGGCGGCCGAGCGCCTCGGCCTCACCCCGACCCGCTACGAGGGGCCGACCGGCATCGTCGGCGTGCTGCACGACGCCTGCGCGCGCGCCGACCTGGAGGCGATCTCGTTCTGGGTGCACGTGCCGCACTACGCGAACAACCCGCCCTGCCCGAAGGCGACCCTGGCCCTGCTGCACCGGGTCGAGGAGGTCCTGGACCTGCCGGTGCCGACCGGCGACCTGGCCAAGCAGTCCGCGGAGTGGGAGGAGCGGCTCAAGCAGGCCGCCGAGCAGGACGCGGAGCTCGCGGAGTACGTCCGTGAGCTGGAGGAACGCGCCGGCGACGCGGGCCTGCAGCCGCTGTCCGGCGACGAGATCGCCCAGGAGTTCGAGAAGTACCTGCGCCGCCGCGGCGGCCAGGCCGGGCCCTCCGCGACGGGCGCCTGGTAGGGGCCGGCTCCGCAGAGCCGGCCCGCTGTCACACCTGCCGGTACGTGGACAGGAAGCGGCCGATCCGGCCGACCGCGTCCGTGAGGTCGGCGACCCGCGGCAGGGTCACGATGCGGAAATGGTCGGGATTGTGCCAGTTGAAGCCGGTGCCCTGCACGACCATGAGCTTCTCCTGCCGCAGCAGGTCCAGCGCGAACTGCAGGTCGTCCTTGATCGGGTGTACCTCGGGGTCGATGCGCGGGAACATGTACAGCGCGCCCTTGGGCTTCACGCAGCTCACGCCCGGGATCTCGTTCAGTAGCTTCCAGGCGGTGTCGCGCTGGGCGAGCAGGCGGCCACCGGGCAGGATCAGGTCGTTGATGCTCTGGTACCCCCCGAGGGCCGTCTGCACGGCGTGCTGGGTCGGCACGTTCGGGCACAGCCGCATGTTGGCCAGGATGTCCAGGCCCTCGATGTAGCTGCTGGCATGCTTCTTCGGCCCGGCGAGCACCATCCAGCCGGTGCGGAAGCCGGCCACCCGGTAGGCCTTCGACAGGCCGTTGAAGGTGATCGTCAGCAGGTCGGGGGCGACGGCCGCGGTCGAGACGTGGACCGTGTCGTCGTAGAGGATCTTGTCGTAGATCTCGTCGGAGAAGACCAGCAGGTTGTGCCGGCGGGCGACCTCGGTGATCCGCTCGACCATCTCCCGCGAGTAGACCGCACCCGTCGGGTTGTTCGGGTTGATGATGACGATCGCCCGGGTGCGGGCCGTCACCTTCGCCTCGATGTCGTCGGGGTCGGGCAGCCAGTCGTTGGTCTCGTCGCACACGTAGTGCACGGCCTTGCCGCCGCACAGGCTCACCGACGCGGTCCACAGCGGGTAGTCCGGCGACGGGATCAGCACCTCGTCGCCGTTGTCGAGCAGGGCCTGCAGGGCCATGACGATGAGCTCGGAGACGCCGTTGCCGAGGTACACGTCCTCGATGTCGACGCCGTAGACCTTCTTCTGCTGGTAGTACTGCACGACCGCGCGGCGGGCGGACAGCAGGCCCTTCGAGTCGCCGTACCCGTGGGCGGACGGCAGGTTGAGGATGACGTCCTGGAGAATCTCCTCCGGCGCGTCGAACCCGAACGGGGCGGGGTTGCCGATGTTGAGCTTCAGGATGTGGTGGCCTTCGGCCTCCATCTGCTTCGCGGCGGCCATGACCGGTCCGCGGATGTCGTAACAGACGTTGGCCAGCTTCGCGGACTGAGTCACCTGCATGGCGCCCACATTACGAGCCGGTGTCCCATGCCTCCGTAGCCACTTCCCAGAATGTGGCGCACTTGTTCCCGATTCGCGCTGTGTATATTCGGCCGCGGCGAAGCTGTAGCGCAGAGGTCGTCGCGCCGTCTCTTCAGGATGGAGGACGCCGGTTCGATTCCGGCCGGCTTCGCCACCTGGCCCCGCGCCGCCTCCTGCTCGTCCTCCTCCGAAGCTCGCTAGCGTGTCCCGGTGATCCTCAGCATGTCGGCGCTGCGCGGCTGGCGCACGGTGCGGCGGTACGCGGTGCCACCCACGATGATCCGCCAGGCCACCGAACGCCGCCTCGCCGGTGACTGGCGGGGTGCCTGCGCCGCCGCAGGTATGGCGGCGGACGTCGACCTCGCCGCGGTGGCCGGCCGGTACGGCGCGGACGTCGCCGCCCGGGTCGAGAACGACGTGCGGTGTCTCGCCCCGGACCTCCTGCGCTGGCACCTGCCGCGGCGGCCCTCGACCGGCAAGACCGCGCTGTCGCCGCGGCGGCTGTCGGTGCTGGCCCGCTACGGCGGCGACGGGCCGGTGCTCTACGCCGGCAGCCCCCGCACCGGGTACGCCCGGCAGCGGCTGTCGCTGTTCGTCGACGACCACGACGTCGCCGACCGCGCGCGCCCCCACGGGGTCGGGTCCTGGTACGCGCCGGACGACCTGTCCGGGCAGCGGCACCTGTGGGACGCGAACCGCGCCGGTGAGCTGCTGACCTGGTACGGCCTGGACCAGGTGCCCGGCTTCGACCCGACCGGCCGCCGCGTCGAGCCGTCGGTAACCGCGACGGACACGCTGGTCCAGCACCTGCAGGACGCAGGCTTCCTGAGCGAGGCGTGGGACCTGGTCGGCGTCGACGTCCCCGACGTGCCCCCGCCTTACGGGGCACGGCTCGAGGTGCTGACGGCGGGCTTCTGGTGCCGGCTGCCGGACCTGGTTCGCGAGGTCCGCCGGATCGGCGCGGACTCCGGCGGCGACCGGGTGTGGGCCGGGTTCGCCGGTACGACGATCCTGGCGTTCGAGCAGGTCACGGCCGAACGCATGCGGTTGAAGGTCCCCGTGTGGCACCCCGACGACGGCGGAGGGCCGTACGTGGCGCTGGACCGGCTCGGCCTGCCCATCGACGCCCTGCTGTTGCGGCTCGGCCTGCTGACCCCGGGCGAACTGCACCCGCTGGTGCACGCCGCGTTCTTCCCCACAGCCGGCCGGCGGCCGGCCGGCGCCCCCGGGCCGGTGCCGCCCGAGCCGGTCCGCGTGCGCTGCCGGGGCGAGTGGCACGAGGTCCGCATGGATGGCGGCGCGACGCGAATCCCGCACGGCGACGACGAGCAGCGGCGCGAGGCCGCCCTGCAGGCCCTGGGCGGCACCGCCGACGGCTGCTTCGCGGTCGCGGCACGGTGGCGCTCCGGCACCGGCCGGCTCCCCCGGCGTCTGCGGGAGCTGCGCCGGGAGCTGATGCAGCGGGCCCTGCACGGCGACACCGAGGGCGTGACGGCGCTGCTCAACGCGGGGCTCGACCCGCACGTCCGCGACGACGGGGGTCGCACGCTGCTGCACCTGGCGGCGCACCTGGACGACCCCGGCCTGGTCCGCCGCCTGCTGGCCGCCGGCCTGGACGTGGACGCCCGGGACGCCCACGGCATCACTCCGCTGTTCGCCGCCGTCCACGGGATGGGCAGCGTTGCGGTGATCCGCGTGCTGGTCGAGGCGGGGGCGCGGACCGACACGACCGACGAGTCCTCGGCGGGGTGGGGCGAGCCGGCCCTGTCCGTCGCGGATTGGGCGGTACGGGCCCGGCAGGCGGACCTGGAGGCCCTCCGCCCGCTGCTCGGGATCGCCTGAGCACTGCGGATGTCACCAAGCACGTCGTGAAGGTCGGCGATCGGTACGTCACCAAGCCGAAGCAGACGCGGACCGGTTCGGCGCAGGGCGGTCGCGGCCTGCGGTGCCGGGCTCGCGCGGCTGAGCCCGATTGCCGCAGAGCACGTTGCGTAGAGCATCCTAGGAGGCTAGTTTGGGCCCCATGACCGTGAATCCGGGGGCCGCCGAGTTCCCGCACCGGCAGATCGCCGCGCAGCTGCGGGCCCGTATCCATCGGGGTGACTGGGCGCCCGGGGAGCGGCTGCCGTCGATCCCGATGCTCGCCACGCAGTTCGGGGTGGCCAAGCAGACCGTGCAGCGGACCATCGACCAGCTGCGCATCGAGGGGCTGCTCATCACCCGGCCCGGGTCGGGCACGTTCGTGCGCGGGACCAAGCGGCGGATGAACCGGCTCTCCCGCGGCCGTTACGGGTCCGAGCGTGGCTACCACGCGGAGCTCGCGGCGCGGTACCGCCAACATCTCATGATCGTCGCCCAGCTGCCCGCGCCCGCGGACGTGGCCGAGGCGTTCGGTGTCGATCCCGGGACCCCGCTGCTGGTGCGGCGGCACCTGGTCAGCACCGGCGAGTCGCCGGTCGAGGTCGGGGCGTCCTGGTTCAAGCCGAACGACGTGCGCGGCACCTCGATCGAGCGGCCCGACGTCTTCGGGCGGCCGCTGTACCAGGAGGTCGAGGACGAGCTCGGCCGGCGGTACACCAGCGCCAAGGACCAGGTCAGCGCGCGGCTGCCGAGCCGGGAGGAGGCGGAGCTGCTGCAGATCCGGCCGGACACGCCCGTGCTCGTGCTGCTGCACGTCGCCTACGACGAGGAGCACCGGCCCATCGAGGTCGCCCAGGCCGCCTGGCCCGGGCCGATGACGTCGCTGACCGAGGAGTACCGCATCCCCGCCCCGCGGCCGGGCCTGCCGGACGACGAGCCGGACGTCGCGCTGGGCTGAGGCGCGGCGTCGCCGCCGGGCGGCACGAACGGTAGCGGGGCCCATTGACAAAAAATTCTTTTACGTAAAGACTTGTTTTCGCTATGAGAGACGTCGTCTACCTCGACCAGATCGAGCAGGCCGAGGCCCTGCTCAAGCCGCAGCGGATCGAAGTGCTGCGGTTGCTCGCCGAGCCCCGGTCGTGCACCGAGGTGTCGGTCGAGCTCGACCAGACCCCGCAGCGGGTCTACTACCACGTGAAGCGCCTGCTGGAGGCCGGCCTGGTCCGCCAGGTGGCCGAGCGCCGGGTGCGCGGCATCCACGAGGGGATCTACCAGGCGGCCGGCCGGTCCTACTGGCTGTCCCCGGGCCTCGTGGGCCGGATCGGGCTGCGCCAGACCCGCGACCGGCTCAGCCTGGGCTACCTGGTCGACCTGATGGAGGACGTGCAGGCGGACGTCGCCGCGCTCGACCTCACCCGGCCCGACCTGCCGTCGATCGGCGTGTCCGGGGACATCCGGGTGCGCCCGGAGCAGCGCACGGCGTTCCTCGACGAGCTGCAGCGGACGCTGCAGGACCTGTTCACCCGCTACGGCGGCGCCGAGGGCGACGCGTTCCGGCTGGCCGTCGCCTGCTATCCGAAAGGAGATCCCGATGACCGAGCCTGACCTGCGCCTCCGCGCGGTCGTTCCGGCCCCGTTGAAGGTCACGTACGAGGCGCTGACCGACCCGGCCGCGCTGCGCGTCTGGCTGGCCGAGCACGCCGAGGTCGACCTGCCCGGCCGGTACGAGTTCTGGGGCCGCTGCACGCCGGACGGCGCCGAGCCGCACCAGCGCGTGCTGCACGTGGACGAGCGCACCATCCGGTTCGCCTGGACCCTGGACGGGGTGGAGACCACGGCGCAGTTCGAGGTGGCCGAGGACGAGGACGGCACGCTGGTCACGCTGAGCCAGACCGACCTGCCCAGCTTCGAGGCGGTCCTGTCCGACACCGCCGGTCCCCGCGGCGCGCTGCAGACCTTCTGGGCGCTGGCGATCGCCAACCTGGCCGACTATCTGGCCGGCCGCGAGCTGACCCCGAAGTGCGACTTCACGTCGAGCGAGCTGCACGCCTCGATCGTCATCGACGCGGCACCGGAGCAGGTGTTCGCGTCGATGACCCAGCCGGCGGTGTTCCGCCGGTGGTTCGGCGCCAACGTGGACATCGAGCCCCATGTGGGCGGCCGCTTCGCAATGGGCGGGTTCGACCTGGACCCCGGCGGGGCCAGGTTCGTCGAGTTCGAGCCGGGCCGCAAGGCGACGCTGCGGTACGCCGACGGCATGATCGACAGCTGGGAGCTCGAGGGTTCGGACGGCAGGACCCGGCTCACCGTGGTGCAGAGCGGGTTCGACCCCGCCAACCCGCCGTACCCGGGCTGGGCCGGCTGGCTGGGCGGCATCGCCGCGCTGCGGCGCTACCACGAGCTGCCGCGCTGGCGCTCGATCTGGCGCCAGGTCGAGGTCGCCGGCGTCCCCACGGGCATGCTGGCGATCGACGAGTGAGGTTGAGCGCCCCGGAACGCGTTCCGGGGCGCTCACCGAGGACACAGCGGGTCAGGTGATCGGGTCCGGGGCGGCGACGGAGCGCTCCGGGGTGGCGTCCACGCGCGGGTCGCCCTCGTCGGCGAAGTAGTCGGCGTACGTGGTGCCGTCGCCGCCGTCCTGCACGCGGGTGGCCCGCAGGAGCACCGTGAGCAGGGCCGCGACGGCCAGGTTCACCGCGACCGCGACGAACCCGACGTAGATCGTCTTCGTGCTGTCGAAGCCGAACTCGCTCAGCGGGAACGCCGAGCCGCCGAAGTGTGCGCGCTTCGTCGCCGCGTTCGGGATCTGGTACAGCATCCACATCCCCAGGCCCATCCCGGCGACCCATCCGGCGATGAGCGCGCCGCGGTGGAACCAGCGGGTGAACAGGCCCAGCGCCACGGCCGGCAGGGTCTGCAGGATGATGACCCCGCCGATGAGCTGCAGGTCGATCGAGAACTGCGGGTCGACGAAGACCACGAAGACCAGCGCGCCGAACTTCACCAGCAGCGACATCAGCTTCGACGCCGTGGCCTCCTGGGCCGGTGTCGCGTCGCGCTTGAGGTACTCCTTGTAGATGTTGCGGGTGAAGAGGTTCGCCGCGGCGATGGACATGATGGCCGCCGGCACCAGCGCGCCGATGCCGATGGCGGCGTAGGCGACCCCGGCGAACCAGTCCGGGAACAGCTTGTCGAACAGCAGCGGCACGACGGTGTTGTTGTCGTTGGTGCCGTTGGGGTTCTTCAGCGGCGTGACGCCCGCCGCGATCGCCGCGTAGCCGAGCAGCGCGATCAGCCCGAGCAGCAGCGAGTACGCCGGCAGCGCGGACATGTTGCGCTTGATGACGTCGCGGTTGCGGCTGGCCAGCACGCCGGTGATGCTGTGCGGGTAGAGGAACAGCGCCAGCGCCGAGCCGAGGGCGAGGGTGATGTACTGCAGCTGGTTGTTCGCGTTGAGCAGGATGCCGTCGCCGGGCGCCGGTGAGGCGTCGAACTTCTTGTCGGCGGCGTCGAAGATCGCGCCCCACCCGCCGAGCTTGTACGGCAGGTAGAAGATCGCGACCAGGATCACGATGTAGATGAGCGTGTCCTTGACGAACGCGATGAGCGCCGGGGCGCGCAGGCCGCTGCTGTAGGTGTAGGCGGCCAGGATCGCGAACGCGATGATGATCGGCAGGTGCCGCGCGATCGTGCCCTCGCCGGTGACGCCCATCGTCTTGAGCACGGCCTCGATGCCGACGAGCTGCAGCGCGATGTACGGCATCGTGGCGACGATCCCGGTGATCGCGATGAGCAGCGCGAGGGTCGGCGACTGGAACCGCGAGCGCACGAAGTCGGCCGGGGTGACGAACCCGTGCCGGTGCGAGACCGACCACATCCGCACCAGGACCAGGAACACGAGCGGATAGATGATGACGGTGTACGGCACGGCGAAGAAACCGGCCGCCCCGGAGGCGAACAGCAGCGCCGGTACCGCGACGAAGGTGTAGGCGGTGTAGAGGTCACCGCCGACGAGGAACCAGGTGATCCAGGCGCCGAAGTTGCGCCCGCCGAGTCCCCACTCGTCGAGGTGCAGCAGGTTGTCGGGCCGGCGCCAGCGGGCGGCGACGAAGCCCAGGGCGCTCACGCCGACGAACAGGATGACGAAGACGGCGATCTCGAGCTGATGGTCACGCCACACGGCCGGTCACCGCCGCTTCGTCATCTGGTAGACGAGCGTGGTGGTGCCCACGCCGACGGCGATGATCGCGAGCTGCATCCAGTAGAAGCGCGGGAAGCCCAGGATGCGCGGGCTGTCGGCGTTGTACCAGACGGTGATCAGCGGCAGCACGATCGGGACGAACAGCAGCCAGTTCCAGGGGCTCTTGTCGCCCACCTTGGGGGTGTCTGGCTCTTCGGGGACGGTCACGAGGACCTCCTTCAGTGGAGCTGGGGGCGGGGTTGCCGGAGGTGGCGGCTCTCCGGCGCAATCGACGTAACCCGATCTCTGCCCACCCCGCTGACCGATTCGTCCACCAATCGGTGAACGGTCGGTATCCAGCGCCCGGCGGCCGGCCCTTGACCTATCCGGCCAGCTCGTCCTCGGTCGCGTTGCCGCCGGTCGCGATCACTGCCACGTGGGTTCCCATCAGCGCCGGATGCTGCAGTACCGCGGCGAGCGCGGCGGCACCGGCGCCCTCGGCCTGGGTGTGGGCGCGCCGGGCGAGCAGCCTGCGGGCGCCGTCGATGTCGTCGTCGGTCACCACGACGAAGTCGTGCAGGCGCTGGCGGAGGATCGTCTGCGGCCCGTCGAACCCGCGGCCCGTGGCGAGGCCGTCGATGCGGGTCGTGTTCGGCCGCTGCAGGCACCGGCCTGCGTGCCAGGAGTCGTGCGCGGCCGGGGCCCTGTCCGACTGCACAGCGATGACCTTCGTCGCAGGCGAGACCGCGTTCGCCACGATGCAGGCCGCGGCCGCGCCGGTGCCGGAGCCGACCGGCACGACCACCGTGTCGAGGCCCGGGTGCTGCTCGAACAGCTCCAGGTAGGCGGTGGCGACCCCGGCGACCAGGGCCGGCTCGTCGCCGGGGCTCACCAGGCGGGCTTCCAGCTCGCGCGCGAGGTCCTTCGCACGGGCCTCGGCCTCGCCCATGTCGTCGCCGTACAGGTCGACCCGCGCGCCGAGCGCCTCGACGGCGCGGACCTTGAACTCCGCCGCCTTGACCGGCATCACGATCGTTGCCTCCCGGCGGGCCGCGCGGGCGGCGTACGCGATGGCCCGCGCGTGGTTGCCGGTCGAGTAGGTGACGATCGGCGCGGCGCTGCCGTCGGTCAGCAGCAGGTTGAGCGCGCCGCGGACCTTGAACGCGCCGGTCGGCTGGGTGTTCTCGTGCTTGACCACCAGGGTGCGCCCGGCGGCCTCGTCGAGCAGCGGGTACGACCAGGCGGGCGTCGGCGGCAGGTGCGGCGCGAGCAGCCGCCGCGCGCGCAGGACGTCGGTCATCGTCAGCATGCCGTCCACGCTGCCGCTCCCGCTCGCATCAATCAAATGCCGGTTGTTGTGGTTTTCCATCGGTACCGTCGATGCATGCTCGACGTGACCCGCCTGCGGGTGCTCGTGGCGCTCGCCCGCCACGGCTCGGTGACGGCCGCCGCGGCCGCCCTGCACTACGCCCAGCCGTCGGTCAGCCACCACCTGTCCCGCCTGGAGGCGGAGACCGGCACGCAACTGCTGCAGCGGGCGGGCCGGGGCGTGCGGCTGACCCCGGCGGGACGGCTCCTGGCCGAGCGGGCCGAGGAGATCCTGGGCCGCCTCGACGCCGCCGAGGCGGAGCTGGCCGAACACGCCGGCCTGCGCGCGGGCCGGGTCCGGCTGGCCGCGTTCCCGTCGGCGCTCGGTTCGTTCGTGCCGCTGGCCGCGGCCCGGTTCGCCGCGGACTTCCCGGCGGTGACGCTGACCCTGGTCGAGGCGGAGCCGCCGGAGGCGCTGTCGCTGCTGCGGTCAGGGGAGGTGGACGTGGCGGTCGTCTTCGACTACCCGCCCGCAACGTCCACGGAAGCGGCGGCCACCGGCACGGCGGTCGCGGACGGGGCGGTCGCGGACGCGGCAGTCATCGGAACGGCGGTCACCGGCATTGCGGCCTCGGGTCCGGCCGTCGCGACGGCCGGCACCGCCGCGACGGGAGCCGCTGTGTCCGGGGTCCGGTTCGTGCCGCTGTTCGCCGAACCGCTGCACCTGGTGACGCCGTCCTCCGTGGACGCCGACCTGCCGTCGCTGGCGCAGGCGCGGTGGATCGCCGGGTGCGACCGCTGCCGCAGCAGCCTGCTCCAGCGGTGCGCGGACGCCGGGTTCGAGCCGGACATATCCTTCACGACGGACGACTACGTCGCCGTGCAGGCCCTGGTGGCGGCCGGCCTGGGCGTGACGATCCTGCCCGACCTGGCCCTGCGCGCCCACCGCTCCCCCGCCGTGCGTACGGTCCCGCTGGCCGGCGGCGAGCGCCACGTGAGCGCGGCGGTCTACGGCGCCCCGCCCGATCCCCCGGCCACCGCCCGGCTGCTGGAGGCGCTCCGGCTGTCGATGGAGGCCGCGCCCGGCAGCCGCGGCGCGCGGTAGCCGCCCCGCCATCGACGCTGGCCACCGTCCGACCAGAGGCCAGCGTCGATGTTTCCGGGGGGATGCGGCACCGGCCGGGAGGCCGGCGCCGGTGGGGGCTACAGCTTGATGCCCAGCAGGGCGTCGACAGCGGCGGTCATGAGGGCCGGGGCCTCGCGGTCGTCGCCTGCGTCGGCGAGGGTGGCGTCGACCCAGGCGTCGACCGCGGCCAGGGCGCCGGGTGAGTCGAGGTCGTCGGCCAGCCGCTCGCGCAGCTGCGCGAGGAGCTCGACGCCGGACGGGCCGATGCCGGCGCGGGCCGCCTCGCGCCAGCGGGACAGGCGCTGCTGGCCGGTCTTGAGCACGTCGTCGGTCCACTGGCGGTCGTTGCGGTAGTGGTCGGCGAGCAGCGCCAGGCGTACCGCCATCGGGTCCACGCCGTCGCCGCGCAGGCGGGAGACGAAGACCAGGTTGCCCTTGCTCTTCGACATCTTGTCGCCGTCGAGGCCGATCATGCCGGCGTGCACGTAGTGGCTGGCGAACGGGGCCTTGCCGCTGAGCGCCTCGGCGTGCGCGGCCGAACACTCGTGGTGCGGGAACAGCAGGTCGTTGCCGCCGCCCTGCACGTCGATGGTGTCGCCGAGGAGGCTCTGGGCGATCACGGCGCACTCGATGTGCCAGCCGGGGCGGCCGGGGCCGAGGTCGCCGCCGTCCCAGGCGGGCTCGCCCTCGCGCAGGCCGCGCCAGAGCAGCGGGTCGAGCGGGTCGCGCTTGCCCGCGCGCTGCGGGTCGCCGCCGCGCTCGGCGGCGAGGCGGAGCATCTCGGTGCGCGACAGGTTCGACTCGGTACCGAACCCGGGCGCGGTGGCGACCGAGAAGTACACGTCGCCGGTGCCGTCCTCGAGCGGGTACGCGTGGCCGGAGGTGAGCAGCGCGGAGACCTTGCGGGCGATCTGCGGGATGGACTCGACGGCGCCGACGTAGCGCTTCGGCGGGACGATCCGCAGCGCCTCCATGTCCTCGCGGAACAGCGCGGTCTCGCGCATGGCGAGCACGACCCAGTCCTCGCCGTCGCGGGCGGCGCGCTCCAGCAGCGGGTCGTCGACGTCGGTGACGTTCTGGACGTAGTCGACCTCGTGCCCGGCGTCGCGCCAGACCCGGTTGGCCAGGTCGAACGCGATCATGGTGGCGGCGTGGCCGAGGTGGGTCGCGTCGTAGGGCGTGATGCCGCAGACGTACATGGTGGCCGGACGCCCGTCGACGTCGACCGGTGCGGTCTCGCGCCGCGCCGAATCGAACAGTGCGAGGGGGGCAGCACCGGTGCCGGTGCGGGGCAGCGTGGGCACCGCCGGTGCCGTCCAGGACTCCATGGCCCCCAGCCTATCCGTGGATCACACCGCAGCGGGATGTGATGATCCCCGCCGTCAGATGGGCGGCCAGGGGATGGCGTGGCGGTCCTCGTCCGGTTCCGGGAAGCGGCGGGACTGCAGCAGCGCGTTCATCCGGACCGACACCATGGCCACCTCGGCGGGGGTGAGGTGGGCGGAGAGGGTCTCGGCCAGGCCGGACTGGTACTGCGCGCGCAGCTTCTCGAGGACCTCGACCGCCTCGTCGGGCAGCGGCCGGCCGGCCCAGCCCCACAGGACCGTGCGCAGCTTGTCCTCGCTGTGGAAGCAGATGCCGTGGTCGACGCCGTGGACCCGGCCGTCGACGGTGTCGATGACGTGGCCGCCCTTGCGGTCGGCGTTGTTGGCGACCGCGTCGAAGACGGCGAGCCGGGCCAGGCGCGGGTCGTCGGCGTGGGCGAGCACGTAGGCGCGGCCGTGCTCGTCGCGCGCGGACATGATGCGGCGCCAGCCCTTCGGTACCTTGGCCGCCGGAACGAAACCGAGGAGCAGGTCGTCGCTCTGCAGGTCCTCGTCGATCCAGAGCTGGCACATGCCCGGCCCGAGCGGGCCGTCGCGCAGGACGGTCGGCGGGACGATGCCCCAGCCGGTCGCCTCGGAGAGCAGCCAGGCGCTGTACTCGCGGCCGGCGAGGGTGCCGTCGGGGAAGTCCCACAGCGGGCGCTCGCCGGCGACGGGCTTGTAGACGCAGTGGGCGGTGCGGCCGCCGTGGGTGATGACGGCCCGGAGGGTGGCGTTCGAGGCGTCCATGAGGCGGCCCTCGATCTCCAGCTCGCCGTGGTGCAGCAGCTCCAGCGCCTCGTCGTCGGGCAGGGCCGGCACTGGCGCGCTACCTGCGGTAGCCGTTGTGGCGGGGGCAGAGGTGCCCGCGGGCGTCGAGGGGCTGCCCGCACAGCGGGCACGGCGGGCGGCCGGATGCGACGACGCGCTTGGCCCGCTCGATGAACGCCCGGGTCGCGGCCGGGGTGAGCCGGACGCGGAGGCGGTCGCGGTCGGCGGTGGCGAGCTCGTCCTCGTCCTCCTCCTCGGCCTCCTCGACCTCTTCCTCGCCGACGGCGATGGCCTCGATGACCACGGTGGCGGTGTCGACGTCGAACTGCAGGCCGAGCGTGCCGACCCGGAACTCCTCGTCGAGGGGCGTGTCGAGCGGTTCGTTGTCGGCCGTCTCGACGGCCGGCTCCGCGGGCAGCTCGACGCCGAAGCGGCGCTGCGCCTCCTGGAGGAGCTCCTCGAGCTTCTCGGCGAGCAGGGACACCTGGACCTTCTCCAGGGCGACACTGATCAGGCGGCCGCCGCCGCGCGCCTGCAGAAAGAAGGTCCGCTCCCCCGGCGCACCCACGGTCCCCGCCACGAACCGCTCCGGCGGCTCGAACGCGTACACCTGGTGGCTCATGTCCGAAACTCTATCCGCACTTGCGCGCTCGCGTCCCGCGTGGGCGTCAAGATCACACGGAACCGCCCGAACCGCCACCAACCGCGGCATCCGACGACGGTGGCTCCTCCGACGGCGGGGGCGGCTGAAACCCGGACAGATCGCCGCCGGTGTCGTTGAGCCGCAGCACGAACGAGCGCAGCGGCGTGTACCGGATGACGGTGACCGACGCGGGCTCGACCGCGATGCGCTGGAACAGGTCGAGGTGCATGCCGAGCGCGTCGGCGACGATCGCCTTGATGATGTCGCCGTGGCTGCAGGCGAGCCAGACCGCTTCGGGGCCGTGTTCGGCGGTGATCCGCGCGTCCCAGCCGCGGATCGTGGTGATCGCCCGGGCCGACATCTCGGCCATCGACTCACCCTCGGCGCCGGGGAACACGGCCGCTGACGGGTGGGCCTGGACGGTCGCCCAGAGCGGCTCCTTGGCGAGTTCCTTGAGCGGCCGGCCGGTCCAGTCGCCGTAGCGGCACTCGACGATGCCGTCGTCGATCTGGACGCCCTCCCACGTCGGCAGCGCCAGGGACAGGGTCTCCAGGCAGCGCGGCAGCGGGCTGGACACGACCGCCTTGAGCGGTAGTTTCGCCGCGGCGAGCCGCTCGCCGACGGCGACGGCCTGGGCGCGGCCGACCTCGTCGAGGCCGACGGGCTGGTGGCCGGCGAGGATCCCGGTCGCGTTCGTCGTGGTCCGGCCGTGGCGGAGCAGCAGCAGTGTGGTCACCCCTACAGGCCCGCCTTCTCCCACGCTGAGGCGAGCTGGCGCAGCGTCTGGGTGCCGTAGTCGGCGTCACCGAAGATGATCGTGGAAATCTCGGTCACGCCGGCCTCCTTGTAGGCCTGGAGTCGCTCCGCGACCCGCTCGACCGGGCCGAGCAGCGAGGTGCGGTCGATGAACTCGAACGGTACGGCCGCGGCCGCGTCCCGGTGCCGCTTGGCCAGATAGAGGTCCTGTACCTCACGGGCCGCGTCGCCGTAGCCCATGCGGGTGGCGAGGGCGTTGTAGAAGTTCTGCTCGCGGCTGCCCATGCCGCCCACGTACAGCGCGGCGTACTGACGGACCAGCTCGGCGCACATCTGCGGATCGTCGCCGAACACCACCGGTACACTCGCGGCGATCTCGAAACCGTCGAGCGTCTTGCCGGCCTTGGCCCGCCCGGCCGCGATCGACGCGGCGGGCTCGTGCGCGTACTCCGGGGCGAAGAAGATCGCCAGCCAGCCGTCGGCCACCTCGCCCGCGAGCTCGAGGTTCTTGGGGCCGACCGCGGCGAGGTACACCGGCACGTGGTCGCGGACCGGGTGCAGGGTCAGCTTGAGCGGCTTGCCGGGGCCGTCCGGCAGCGGCAGCCGGTAGTGCTCGCCGTCGTACTGCACGACCTTGCGGGTGAGCGCCAGGTTGATGATGTCGATGTACTCCCGGGTCCGCGCGAGCGGCTTGCCGAAGCGCACGCCGTGCCAGCCCTCGGACACCTGGGGTCCCGACACGCCGAGGCCGAGGCGGAACCGGCCGCCCGACAGCTTGTCGATCGTCGCCGCGGTCATGGCCGCCATGGCGGGGGTGCGGGCCGGGATCTGGAAGACGGCGGAGCCCAGCTCGATGCGCTCGGTCTGCCCGGCGATCCACGCGAGCAGCGACGGCGCGTCCGACCCGTACGCCTCGGCGACCCACACGCAGGAGAAACCGAGCCGCTCGGCCTCCTGGGCGATGGCCAGATGGCTCTGCGGGTCGTTCCACGACGACAGGTAGCCGAGGTTCAGTCCGAGTCGCACTTGTGCCTCCCACGGGTACGCCGTGCCACCCTGCACGAGCGGCACCAGGGTAGCCCGGGGCCCGCCTACCCGCCTTCGCCGGGATCCGGCCGTATCGTTCCTTGCATGCAACAGCGACCGCTCGGCCGTAGCGGGCTGGCGGTATCCCGGCTGGCCCTCGGCACCATGACCTGGGGACGCGACACCGACGCCGACGATGCGGCCGCCCAGCTCAAGACGTTCCGCGACGCGGGCGGCACGCTGCTGGACACCGCCGACGTCTACGCCGACGGCGAGGCGGAGTCGGTCATCGGCGCCCTGGTGGGCCGGCTCGTGCCCCGCGACGAGCTGGTCATCGCCACCAAGGCCGGCCTGCGCCCCGGCATGACCCGCCGCCGCGACGGTTCCCGCGGCCACCTGTTGCGCGCGCTCGACACGTCCCTGCAGCGGCTCGACACCGACTACGTCGACCTGTGGCAGGTCCACGGCTACGACCCCGACACCCCCCTCGACGAGACGCTCTCCGCCATCGACACGGCCGTGAGCAGCGGAAAGGCCCGCTACGCGGGCGTTTCGAACTACTCCGGCTGGCAGACCGCCCGCGCCGCCACCTGGCAGGCGGCCTGGCCCGGCCGCACGCCCCTCGTCTCGGCGCAGGTGGAGTACTCGCTGCTGGAGCGCGGGATCGAGCGGGAGGTCGTGCCCGCGTCCACGGCCCTGGGCATCGGGCTGCTGCCGTGGTCGCCGCTCGGCCGGGGGGTGCTCACCGGGAAGTACCGCAGCGGCGTGCCCGCCGACTCCCGCGCCGCGTCGCCGCACTTCGAGCGGTTCGTGGCGCCCTACCTCGACGACCGCTGCGCCGGCATCGTCGAGGCCGTGGCCACCGCCGCCGGCGGGCTCGGGGTGTCGCCCCTGGAGGTCGCCCTGGCCTGGGTCCGGGACCGGCCGGGTGTCGTCGCGCCCATCCTCGGCGCCCGGACCGTCGGGCAGCTGCTCGGCGCGCTGCAGACCGAGGAGATCGCGCTGCCGCGCGAGATCCGGGCCGCGCTCGACGACGTGTCGGCGCCGCCGTCGGGGTATCCCGAGCGCCAGACGTAGCGCCAGACATAATTGGCGGACCATGATCCGGCCTATTACACCTCTGGTTGTTGCTGTTCTTGTGGCGTGCCTCACGGCGTGTGATGCGCCCGCTCCTACCGGTCATCAGGACGCGACGGTGCCCACACCTACGTGGGCTCCCGCGCCGTCGGTGTCCCCGGCCGGGACGACCGCTTCGGCGGGCGCTGCGCCGGCCGCGGTGGCGGTCGAGGCCGGGGGCGCCCGGACCGCGGTCGCGTCGCCCTCGACGGTGAGCGTGTTGTCGGCCTCAGGAGACCTGGTCGAGAAGGTGCCGGTCGACGAGCCGGCGACCGCGGTCGTGGCGTTGCCGCGCGGCGGGTTCCGGGCACTGGCCGGGCGGACGGTGCTGCAGCTCACCGAGTCCGGGGTGCAGCGCTGGTCACTGCCGGGCACGGGCTCCGCGCTGGCCGTCCCTCCCACGGGTGACTGGACGGCGGTCGCACTGCCGGCGACCGGCGAAGTGATCATCCTCTCCCCCACCGGCACCGTCTCCCGCACCATCGCCACCGGCGTCCGCCCCACCGCCCTCGCCGCCGACGAATCCCGGATCGCCGTGGTCGACGCCTCCGAGTCGTCACTGACCGTGTTCGACGCGGCGACCGGCGCCCGGCAGGAGGCCCTCCGCGCCGGCGACGGCGCCGTGACGGTGACGTCCGGCGGCGGTGGCCGCTTCGTGGTCGTGGACGCCCGCGACGGCGAGATCCTCGTGTTCGAGTCGGGCCCGCTGATCCTGCGCCAGCGCCACCCGGTGCCCGGCACGCCCTACGGCGTCGCGTACGACCCGACCCGCCGCACCCTGTGGGTGGCCGTCACCCAGCGTAACGAGGTCGCCGGCTACGACCTCTCGGGCGGCACTCCGCGCGAGGTGGCCCGCCATCCCTCGGTACACCTCCCGGTGGCGGTCGCCGTCGACCCGACCTCGGGTGCTCTTGCCGTCGCGGGCTCCACGGAAGGGCTGGTGCAGCGGATAGTGCCGTAGCAGTATCGGGACATGGACTACGAGTACGTGCCGTTGCGGTTACCGTCGAATGTCGACCGGATGACCGCCAACGCACAACTGACCATCCAGGCCGAGTACGGCGGCTGGGAACTCGCCCGCGTCCGCCTCTACCCCGACGGCAGCCGCCAGGTGATGCTCCGCCGCCGGGTGACCAGCGAGTCCCTGCCGGGCCTGAGCACGTAGCCCAGCCCTGATCGCCACTGGTCCGGCGCACCGAGGAAGCCGCCGGACGGGCTTCTTACGCGCCGCTTTCATGATCAAGGGAAGGTTCTGGCTGCGCTGACAACCAGATGTTTCCCTCGATCATGAAGCCGGTCCCCGGCACTCTGCCGGCCACCTCCGGACACTCCCGCAACCAGCGCCGAACGCTCCCGTGACCAGCTCTGGACGCTCCCGCGGCCGGCTCCCCACGCTCACCACGTGCGAGATCGAAGGCCGCCCCACGGGCCGCCCCAACCGCGCCGCCATCGGGCCCCGCCCCTCGGCTCCGCCCCTCGGCCCGGCCCCTCGGCCCCTGCCACCCGGCCCGCCGGCCCTGCCGCTCGGCCCTGCCGCTCGGCCCTGCCCCTCGGCCTGGCTACCCGACCCGCCGCCGCCCAGGCCCGCCGCCCCAACCGCGCCGCCACCGGGCCCGCCCCTCGGCTCCGCCGCCCAGGCCCGCCGCCCGGCCTGGCCACCCGGTCCAGCCGCGCCGCCCGGTGCCCGCCACGTGCGCTCCATGATCGCGAAGGCTTTCGGCACTCCTGGGTGCGAAAAGCCTTCGCGATCATGGGAGCGCACGTGGAACGGCCCGCCTCCCCGTGCGGTGGGAAGCGGGCCCTCAGGTCAGCGGCGGAAGGTTCAGCGGCGGTCGGCGGACTCGTTGTCGTCGCGGGCCTCGGACAGGCCGGCCGAGATGCCCTCGCCCTCCTCGTCCTCGTCCAGCTCCTCGTCGAGGTCGACGAACGCGTGCTCGTCGAGCCGGTCGACGACCCGCTCGCCCTCGTTGAGGGAGAAGGGGCCGGCGCCGTCGCTGTCCTCGTACGACTCCGGGTCGAGCGGGGAGTCGACCTCCGCCACGACGACCACCCCGTCGAGCGACTCCAGCTCCGGGATGTCCAGCGCGCCGAGCGAGCCGTCGCCAGCCTGCATCAGCTCCAGGACCGCCTCGCCGACCGTCTCGACCGGCGCCGAGTCGCCGTCGCCCGGGTTGGCCCGGCGGGCCGCCTCGGCGAGGCGCAGCAGCGCGGCGACGCTCGGCACCCGGTAGTCGCGGCGCTGGCGGACCGAGATGATCCGCGGGTGGGGGTCCTCGGTCTCGGTGCCGTCGACCCCGCCGATCCCGACGCCGAACTGCCGGTCGGCCTCGTCCGGGTCGATCGCCTCGACGTCCCACGGGGTGACCTCGCCGTAGGCGTCGAGGAGCAGCTCGTCGTAGCTGTTGGAGGCGTTGTTGAGCTCCACGTAGGCGCGCCACACCTCGTCGTCGTCGGCTCGCCCGTCGGCGGCCTTGACCGCGGCAAGATGGTCGCGGGCCGCTGCGATCACGCGCTCGAGCGCGGTGTCGAGCTCCGCGTGCCGGTCGGTCATGATGGGACTCCCCCTGGAATCGTCTGTGCTGCGGCTGATGGACGGAATTGATCAGGAACTGGTCAGGAATTGATCAGGACTGCTGGAGGAACCGGTCGAGCACTCGCACGCCGAACTGTAGTCCCTCGACGGGAACGCGCTCGTCAATGCCGTGGAACAACGCGCCGAAGTTCAGGTCGGCGGGCAGCCGCAGCGGCGAGAACCCGAAGCAGCGGATGCCCAGCTTGTCGAACTGCTTGGCGTCGGTGCCGCCACTGAGCATGTACGGCACCGGGAGGGCGCCCGGGTCCTCGGCCCGCAGCGCCGCCGACATGGCGTCGACCAGCGCGCCGTCGAAGGTGGTCTCCAGGCCGGGCTGGCGGTGGATGTACTCCAGCTCGATGTCCGGTCCGACCAGGTCGCGCAGCTGCTGCTCGAAGATCTCGCTCTGGCCCGGCAGGGTGCGGCAGTCGATTGTGGCGGAGGCGCGCCCGGGGATGACGTTGTCCTTGTACCCCGCGGCGAGGCGGGTCGGGTTGGCCGTGTTGCGCAGCGTCGCGCCGATGATCATCGCGATCGGCCCGATCTTGCCGACGGCCGCCTCGGGGTCGTCGAGGTCGAGCTCGATGCCGAGGATCTGCGACACCTGCTCCAGGAACGCCCGCACGGTGGGCGTCATCACCATCGGGAACCGGTGCCGCCCGATCCGCGCGACCGCCTCCGCGATCGCGGTCACCGCGTTGTCGTCGTTGATCATCGAGCCGTGGCCGGGCCGCCCCTTGGCGTGGATGCGCAGCCAGTCGATGCCCTTCTGCGCCGTCTCGATCAGGTAGAGCCGCTGCTGGCTGCTGACGCTCACCGAGAACCCGCCGACCTCGCCGATCGCCTCGGTCACGCCCTCGAAGTAGTGCGGGAACCGGTCGACCAGGAACTGCGCGCCGTAGGTGCTGCCGGCCTCCTCGTCGGCGACGAACGCGAGCACGACGTCGCGCGGGGGCTTGCGGCCTTCGCGCCGCATCTGCCGTACCAACGCCAGGACCATCGCGTCGAAGTCCTTCATGTCGACGGCACCGCGACCCCAGAGGTAGCCGTCCTTGACCTCGCCGCTGAACGGGTGCACCGACCACTCCGACGCGACGGCGGGCACCACGTCGAGGTGGCCGTGGATCAGCAGCGCGTCCCGCGACGGGTCCTCCCCCTCGAACCGCGCCACCACGCTGGCCCGCCCCGGCGCGCTCTCCTGGATCTCCGGCTGCAGCCCCACCTCGGCCAGCTTCTCCGCCACATACTCCGCGGCCGCCCGCTCGCCCGCGCTGGTGTCCAGATCGCCGGTATTGGTGGTGTCGATGCGCAGCAGGTCGCGGCAGAGCTCAATGACCTCGTCGGTGGCGTTCATGGGAGAAGTCATATCAGGCGGCTGTGACAAATTCCCGGCCCGGTCGGCCGCCGTTTGGACAAACTCCCGCCCGGGTACCCCGCGATCACCACACGTGATCGAGGAGGGTCGACGTGCTCCCCCCACTGCCACCCGTCGCCGACGAGCTCGAGTTCGCCGGCCGCAGCATGCTCGAGCTGCTCGACGAGGACCACCACCTCATCGGCCAGCTGTGCACCCGCCTCGCCGCCGACCCGGCGTCCCGCGACCTGGAGGACGTCCTGGTGGCCACCGTCTCCAGACACATCTCCGCCGAGGAGCAATACCTCTATCCGGCGGTACGCCAGGTGCTGCCCGACGGCGCCCCCATCGTCATGGACGAGGTCGCCGCCGACGAGGCGCTCCTGGTGGCGCTGCGCCACCTGCACACGACCCCGGCCGAGGACGCCGCCCACCGCGAGGCGCTGCGCACGGTGACCGAGCACGCACGCGCGCACGCCCGCCGTACCGCCACGATGTTCCCCCGCCTGCGCAAGGGCTGCAGCGACAACGACCTGGTCCGCCTCGGCAACCGCGTCGAGATCGCCCGCAGCGCCGCACCGACCCGCCCCCACCCCGGCACCCCGGCCACCCCACCGCTCAACAAGATCGTCGACCCCGCCGTAGCGGTCGTCGACAAGCTCCGCGACGCCCTGACCGGCCGCACCACCTGGGCCGAGGACCTGGCGTAGCGGCAACGTTTATCGATCTCACCCCGGAGGTACGAGAAAGCCATGACACTGCTCTTGACGATCATCGCCGTCCTCATCGGCATCGCCGGCGTGGTGGCCCTCCTGCGCCGCCAGATCCTGTGGGGAATCATCCTCATCATCGTCGCGCTGCTGGTCGGCCCGGGCGGCGTCAGCATCTTCAACGCTTAGGCGAGGGCGGCCGGCACCCCCTCCGGCCGCCGACCCGAGGAAGACGGGCCCCGGCGTACCCGCACGCCGGGGCCCGCTCCGCGCCACCCGCCCCCCGATTTCTCAAGATCGGAGAGGGACGTGTACTGTGTTGAAACGCAAGCAGGTCGAAGTGGCGGAATGGCAGACGCGCTAGCTTGAGGTGCTAGTGCCCGCAAGGGCGTGGGGGTTCAAGTCCCCCCTTCGACACCAATGTGTTGCACACCTGCACCACTTGAGTGGTCAGTGCTCGAATACGTTTGAGCACTGTTTCGCAGCATCCCTGCCACCCCTCACCACCCAATCGCGCGGTCGGACGGTGGCGGCATGGCCGAGCTGACCATCGCTCCGGTCGTTCCACCCAGCGAACCCGTCGACTCCAGGCCAGAACCCGCTGGCGCACGGAGCCTCTCTCGTCGGCCACTCCCGCTGGCACCGCTCGCGTCGCAGCACACCAGCGCGATGCGATACGGGCTGGCCACGCTCGACAACCGGGGTCGCGTCGCGGACGGCGCCCTGGTCCGCGCCATGGGTTGGATGCCGGGCACACGCCTGAACATCCGGGAGCAGTCCGGGTTGGTCCTGGTCATCGCCGACGCGCAGGGCGTGTTCGCCATCACCCGCCAGGGCTACGTCCAGTTGCCGGCCACGGTGCGGCACTGGTGCCGGCTGAGCATCGGCGAACGGGTGCTCTTGAGCGCCGACCCTACGAAGAACCTGCTGGTCGTGCACCCGCCCGAGGCACTCGACGCCATGGTGACCCACCTGCACGCCCTCCGAATCGGGGAGGACGAGTCATGACTGCTGTTCCGAATGCTCCGGCGGGACAGGCAGAGCTGGAGGCGGCGCGGTTGCTGCTGGCCCGGCTCGGGGTCTCCCCCGGCGATCTGCTGCAGATGGCTCCATCCCGGCCGCCGGCGCCGACGTTCGCCGAATACGTCCCGGTGGTGGCGGCGGCGGTGAGCGACGGCAGCCGGCGGGCCTACGGCAGCTACTGGAAGCGGGTCTTGGAACACTGGGCGGACCGGCGGTTGGACGAGGTGAAGCCGTCGGACATCGAGCGGCTGGTTGAGCACGTCAAGGCTCATGTGGTGGTGCGCAGCAACGCTCGGGGTGGCCGTAGCGCCGCGGAGAACCTGGTCACGGCGTTGCGGTGTCTGTACCGGCGTGCGGTGGCAGACGGCTATCTGGCCGAGGCGGAGAACCCGGCGTCGAAGGTGGCCAAACCGCAGCGACTGCCGAGCACACGCCGGGCGGTGCCGGACACACGGCTGGCGGAGATCAACCGGGTCGCGGCGAGTACCGGCGACGACCCGGTACTGGACAGTCTGCTGCTGCGGCTGCACACGGAGACAGCCTGCCGTCGTGGTGGCGCGTTGGCGTTGCGGCCTGTTGATCTCGACGAGCAGCAGTGTCTGATCATGCTGCGGGAGAAGGGTGACACGGTGCGGTGGCAGCCGGTGTCACCGACGTTGATGCGGCATCTGCGTCAGCACACCGAGGATCGCCATGCGCCAGCGAACGGGCAGCTGCTGCGGTACCGCGATGGCCAGCCGATCACGCACCGCCGCTACGACCATCTGTGGGAACGGATCGGGCGGCATTTGCCGTGGGTGGCGAAGCAGGAGATCAGCACCCACTGGTTGCGGTACACGACCGTGACGTGGGTGGAGCGGAACTTCGGCTATGCCGTGGCTCGCGCCTACGCCGGCCACGCCGAGGGCGGTGGCGCCGTCGGCACCACAGCGACGTACGTGCGGGCCAGTCTGCAGGAGGTCGCGGCTGCGCTGGCCGCCCTGACCCGCGAACCGCATCCGTTGGCGTAGCAGATCGAGTGCGCCGGCGGCCTTAGGGTTAACTTTGACGCGGGTCCGCCGCCGGTCACCGGGGT
>NZ_JBEXCY010000081.1:0-46222 GCF_040605515.1 Dactylosporangium sp. NPDC005572
ATCCTCACCGACGAACCTTGACAACCCACTCACCGGCCTAACTGAACGGCGTTGCGGCTAGTCGTCGGCCGGACGGTGGGAGCCGGCCGGGATCTCCTGGAGCAGCCAGGTGTTGCCGTCCGGGTCGCTGAACGCCGCGTAGAGGATCCCGCCGAGGTCGTCGACCCCGCCGACCTCGACCTCGCGGGCCAGCAGCACCTCCCGCGACTTGTGGATGTCGTCGACGACCAGGTGCAGGCCCCGCAGCGTGCCCGGCGCCAGGTCCAGCCCCGGCAGGTCCTTGTACAGCAGGATCGAGCACGCCGACCCCGGCGGGGTCAGCTGGGTCACCCGGGACCCGTTGCCCGGCTGCACGTCGTGGTCGACGACGAAGCCCAGCCTGCCCTCGTAGAACGCCAGGGCCGCGTCGACGTCGGCGACCGGCACCGGGACCAGCTCCAGCCGCATCGCCGGCACGGCCGGCGCGACCTCGATCGACGCTAAGTACGTGTCGAGGCCCGCGTAGCCGGCGTCCATGCCCTCCTTCATGCCGGAGGCGAGCGCCGCGTCCCGGGCCTCCTGCGACGGATACCGGACCGTGGTCGTGATCGTCGTGCGCCCGTCGTGCTCGGTGAACGTCACCGTGTTGCGGGTCTCCGGCCAGTCGCCGTCGCTCCAGCCCTCGGTGCTGACCAGCCGGTCGGGCCGGATGACCTGCTCGAAGGTCCCGGTGATGGTCAGCTCCTCGCCGGCCGCCGAGCGCCAGACATACCGGAACCGCCCGCCGGGCCGCAGGTCGATCTCGCAGACGGGCATGGTCCAGCCGGGCGGCCCGACCATCCATTTCGGCAGGTGCTCGGGGCGGGTGTGCACGTCGAACACCAGCCGGCGGGGCGCGGCGACCGTCCGGACGATCCGGATCTCCAGGTCGTTGGGCAGGTCGAACTCGGTGACGCCGAGCTCAGTGGTCATCGTGCGGCTCCTTCACATCGTCCTGCAGCAGCTGCAGGTAGGCGTCCAGCCGGGTGTAGCTCTCGTCCCAGAACCGCCGGTACTCCTCGGTGAACGCGGCCACCTCGCGCAGCGGCGCGGCCTCGAGGCGGCACGGCCGCCACTGTGCGTCACGGCCGCGCGAGATCAGCCCGGCCTGCTCCAGCACCCGCAGGTGCTTGGAGATCGCCGGACCGCTGATCGAGAACGGCTCGGCCAGCTCCTTCACCGTGGCCTCGCCCCGCGTGAGCCGGGCGAGGATCGCCCGCCGGGTGGGATCCGCGAGTGCGGCAAAGGTCGTGGAGAGTCGGTCCGTGACCATACGTTACCTCACCAGTCGGTTATCTAACCTCCTGGTTATCTAACGCCCCGGGGCCGCGGAAAGTCAAGCCGTCAGAGGATGACCGCCGACTCGCCCGGTACGGTGACCGAGTCGCCCTGCACCACGGCGGACGGGTCGGTCGTGAGCAGGAAGCACTCGGCCGACACGGGCAGCGTCCGCGGGTCGGGCGTCAGGTTCGCGATCACCGTGTGCGCCCCGCGCGAGATCAGCAGCACCCCGTCGTCGTGGACGACCCGGACCCGGTCGAGGCGCGGGTCCGACAGGTCCGCGACGTCCTTCCGCAGCCGGATCAGCGCGCGGTACAGCGCCAGCAGGTCCGCGTCCTGCGCCGCCCAGTCCAGCTTGGAGCGGTGGAACGTCGCCGGGTCCTGCGGGTCCGGCACGTCACCGGGCGGCCAGCCGTGCTCGGCGAACTCGCTGCGGCGGCCCGTGGCGACCGCCGCGGCCAGCTCGGGCTCCGGGTGGCTGGTGAAGAACTGCCAGGGGGTACGCGCGCCGAACTCCTCGCCCATGAACAGCATCGGCGTGAACGGGGAGGTCAGCAGCAGGGTCGCACCCACCCGCAGCAGGCCGGGGGAGAGCGACGCGGTGAGCCGGTCGCCGGTGGCGCGGTTGCCGATCTGGTCGTGGTTCTGCAGGCACACCACGAACCGGTGGCCGGGGATGCGGGCCCGGTCGACCGGCCGGCCGTGGACCCGGCGCCGGAACGACGACCAGGTCCCGGCGTGCCAGAACGCCGCCTGCCAGACCGTGGCGAAGCACGTGGGAGAGCCGAAGTCGCCGTAGTACCCCTGGCGCTCGCCGGTGAGCATGGCGTGCAGCGCGTGGTGGACGTCGTCGTCCCACTGGGCGTGCAGCCCGTAGCCGGCGCCCTCCCGGGCCGTGATCAGCCTGGCGTCGTTGAGGTCGGACTCGGCGATCAGCGACAGCGGCCGGCCGAGCGCCGTCGACAGCGCGTCGACCTCGACGGCGAGCTCCTCCAGCAGGTGGGTGGCGCCGCGGTCGACCAGCGCGTGGACGGCGTCGAGCCGCAGCCCGTCGGCGTGGTAGTCGCGCAGCCACTGCAGCGCGCTGTCGATGATGAACCGGCGGACCTCGCCCGAGTCGGCCTCGTCGAGGTTCAGCGACCGGCCCCACGTGTTCGCGCCGCCCGACAGGTAGGGGCCGAACCGCGGGGTGTACGCGCCGGACGGGCCGAAGTGGTTGTAGACCGCGTCGATGACCACGCCGAGGCCGGCCCGGTGCGCGGCGTCGACGAACCGCTTCAGCCCGTCGGGCCCGCCGTACGACTCCTGCACCGCGTGCCAGCCGACGCCGTCGTAGCCCCAGTTCCACTCGCCGTTGAAGGTGTTGACGGGCAGCAGCTCGACCAGGTCGACGCCGAGCTCCACCAGGTACGGCAGGCGCTCGACGGCGGCGTCGAACGTCCCGGCCGGGGTGAACGTGCCGACGTGCAGCTCGTAGACGACGCTGCCGGGCAGCTGCCGGCCGGTCCACGCCGCGTCGCCCCACGCGAACCGGGCATGGTCGTAGACCCGGCTCAGCCCGTGCACGCCGTCGGGCTGCCAGCGGGAGCGCGGATCGGGCAGCGGCGGCGCGCTACCTGGCGAGCCGGCGGAGTCAGGGGCGTCGAGCAGGAAGCCGTAGTCGCTGCCGTGCCCGGCCGCCTCGTCGGTCGCCGTGTGCCAGCCCCCGTCCGCGGCGGCCATCGGCACCGTCCGCCCGTCGACCCGCAGCGACACCCGCCGCGCCGACGGCGCCCACACCCGGAACTCCACGCTCAGCCCCTCACCAGCAGTGCCACCGGATACGTGTCGAGCAGCCCGCCCAGTTCGGGCATCGTGACGGGCCGGTCGGTCAGGACGTCGTGCCAGGCGCCGGGCGGCAGCTCCAGCGCCGTGTCGCCCCACCCGCCGGCGGCGGCGAGGGTCACCGGCAGCCGCGTCGCCACGGCCACCGCCCCGCCCCGGTCGAACGCGACGGCGTGCCCGGCCGCGGGTCCGGTCGCCGGCACCGGCGCGTACCCCAGGAACAGCTCCGGCCGGTCCCGCCGCAGCCGCAGCGCCCGGCTGACGACGAGCAGCTTCACCGCCCCGGACACGTCGACCGGCGGCAGCACCGGGCTGCTGTCGAGGGCCGTCAGCAGGTCGCGCCGCTCGGCGAAGTCGACCGGCCGCCGGTTGTCCGGGTCGACGAGCGAGTTCTCCCAGAGCTCGCTGCCCTGGTACACGTCGGGAATCCCGGGCATCGTGAGCTGGAGCAGCTTCTGGCCCAGCGCGTTGCTCCAGCCGAACGGGGTGATCGCGGCGGCGAACGCGGTGACGTCGTCGCGCAGCTCGCCGAAGACGCGGTCGAGCGCGGCCTCGACCGCCGCCTCGAACGGCGCCGACGGGTCGCTCCACGACGTCGAGCGGTTCGCCTCCCGCGCCGCCTTGACGAAGTAGGCGCTCAGCCGGTCCCGCTCGATCGGCCAGGCCCCGGCGACCGTCTGCCAGAACAGGTCCTCGAACGACGGGTCGGGCAGCGGCGCCACCGCCCGCCAGCGGGTGACCGCGGCCGCCCACTCGTCCGGCAGTTCGGTGAGCACGGCCAGGCGGGCCCGCACGTCCTCGCCGCGCTTGGTGTCGTGGGTCGACAGCGTGGTCATCGTCGCCGGCCACTGCGCCTGCCGGCGGGCCGCGGCCGTGTGGAACTCGGACGGCGGCACGCCGAACCGGGACGGGTCCCCGCCGACCTCGTTCAGGGCGATGCAGCGGTTCCAGCGGTACATCGCCGTGTCCTCGACGCCCTTGGCCATGACGGCGCCGGTGAGCTGCTGGAAGCGTGCGCACAGCTCGTCGGCCGGGTCGCTCAGGCGGGGCAGCAGCGGGTCGAAGTCGAGGTCGGGGCGCCGGCGGCGGACCTCGTCCAGCGCGGCGTCCAGGTGCTCCCGGCCGTACGGCAGGTACGTGCGATAGACGTCGAAGCACGCGGCGAGCTCGGCGAGGCGCTCCTCCCAGGCGGGGTCGCTGATCCGGCCGAGGCGGTGCAGCTCGGCCTGGAAGAGGCGCCGGGTCACGTCGAGCTTCTGCGCGTGCGCCTCCTGCGGCCAGTCGCCGGGGTCGGTCCGGGCCGCGACGAACAGGCCGCAGACCTCGGCGAGGGCGTCGTAGCCGGTGGTGCCGTCGACCGGCCACGACGGCAGCGGCTCGCCGTTCTCGAGGATCTTCTCGACGAGCAGCCACACGCCCGGGGCGGCGGCGCGGAGGCGGGCGAGATAGCCGCCGGGGTCGCGCAGGCCGTCCGGATGGTCGACCCGGATGCCGTCGACCAGCCCGTCGCGGACCCATCGCAGGATCTCGGCGTGCGTGGCGTCGAAGACCGCCGGGTCCTCCACCCGCACGCCGGCCAGCTCGGTCACGGCGAAGAAGCGCCGGTAGTTCAGCCGCTCGTTGGCCTCCCGCCAGTACACCAGCCGGTAATGCTGCCGCAGATGCACCTCCTGCGGCGTCCCGCCCGCCGTGCCCTCGGCGATCGGGAAGCGGTGCTCGAAGTAGCGCAGCTCGCCGTCCTCGACCCGCAGGTCGTCGAGCGACTCACCGCCGAGGACGGGCACCACGAGCGGGCCGGCGTCCCAGTCGATGTCGAACCAGGTGGCGTACTCCGAGCACCGCCCGCGCGCGAGAACGTCCCACCACATCGGGTTCGCCGCGGGCTGGAACAGCCCCACATGGTTCGGCACGATGTCGGCGACCAGGCCGAGCCCCTGCGCGCGCAGCGCCCCGGCGAGCCGGTCGAGGGCGGCCGCCCCGCCCAGCTCGGGGTTCACCAGCCGCGGGTCGACCACGTCGTAGCCGTGCGGCGAGCCGGGCGTCGCGGCCAGCAGCGGCGCCGAGTAGAGATGGCTCACGCCGAGGTCGCGCAGGTAGCCGGCGAGCCCGGCGGTGGCGTCGAGGCCGAAGTCCGGCCGGACCTGGACCCGGTACGTCGCGGACGGGACCATCAGACCGTCCGGTCCAGCACGACGAGCGAGCGGTCGGGGACCGTGAGCGTGCCGCCGGCGGTGTAGGAGACGCCGTCGCGGGCCGGCCCGGTCGCGGTCGCGATGACCAGCTCCCACTCCTTGCCGTACTCCTGGGTCGGGATCACGAAGTCGACCGGATCGGAGTGGGCGTTGAAGCACAGCAGGAACGAGTCGTCGATGTGCCGCTCGCCGTGGGAGCCCCGCTCGGTGATCGACTCGCCGTTGACGAACAGCATCAGCGCCCTGCCGAAGTGGTTGTCCCAGTCCTCCTCGGTCATCTGCCGCCCGTCGGTGGCGAACCAGGCCACGTCGGGGATGGCCGCCGAGTCGGCGCGGGCGACCGGCCGGCCGGTGAAGAACCGGCGGCGGCGGAACACCCGGTGCCGCTCGCGGAAGAGCGCCAGGCCGCGGGTGAACGCGAGCAGCTGCTCGTCGACCGTGTCCCAGTCGACCCAGCTGACCTCGTTGTCCTGGCAGTAGGCGTTGTTGTTGCCGTGCTGGGTGCGGCCCAGCTCGTCGCCGGCGCAGATCATCGGCACCCCCTGCGACAGCATCAGCGTGGTCAGGAAGTTGCGCCGCTGCTTCGCCCGCAGCGAGAGGACCTGCGGGTCGTCGGTCGGGCCCTCGACGCCGCAGTTCCACGACCGGTTGTGGCTCTCCCCGTCGCGGTTGTCCTCGGTGTTGGCCTCGTTGTGCTTCTCGTTGTAGGAGACCAGGTCGTTGAGCGTGAAGCCGTCGTGGCAGGTGACGAAGTTGATGCTGGCGAACGGGCGGCGGCCGTCGTCCTGGTACAGGTCGGCCGAGCCGCAGATCCGCGACGCGAACTCGCCGAGCGTGGCCGGCTCGCCGCGCCAGAAGTCGCGGACCGTGTCGCGGAACCGGCCGTTCCACTCCGTCCACAGCGGCGGGAAGTTGCCGACCTGGTAGCCGCCCGGCCCGACGTCCCACGGCTCGGCGATGAGCTTCACCTGATTGACCACCGGGTCCTGCTGGACGACCTCGAAGAACGTCGACAGGCGGTCGACCTCGTAGAACTCGCGGGCCAGGGTGGAGGCGAGGTCGAAGCGGAAGCCGTCGACGCGCATCTCCGTCACCCAGTACCGCAGCGAGTCCATGACCAGCTGCAGCGAGTGCGGGTTGCGCACGTTCAGGCTGTTCCCGGTGCCGGTGTAGTCGGTGTAGTACCGGTTGTCGTCGTCCTCGAGCTTGTAGTAGTGGCCGTTGTCCAGGCCGCGGAAGCTCAGCGTCGGGCCGAGGTGGTTGCCCTCGGCGGTGTGGTTGTAGACCACGTCGAGGATCACCTCGATGCCGGCCGCGTGCAGCGCCTTCACCATGCCGCGGAACTCCTGGACCTGCTGGCCGCGGTGCCGGCGGGCGTAGCCGTGGTACGGGGCGAAGAAGCCGATCGTGTTGTAGCCCCAGTAGTTCGACAGGCCGAGCTCGACGAGGCGCTGGTCGTGCACGAAGTGGTGCACCGGCAACAGCTCCAGGGCGGTGATACCGAGGCGTTTGAGGTGCTCGACGATGGCCGGGTGGCCGATGCCGGCGTACGTGCCGCGCAGCTCGTCGGGCACGTCGGGGTGGCGCATCGTCAGGCCTTTCACGTGCGCCTCGTAGACCACGGTGTGGTGGTAGGGCACGCGGGGCGCGGCGTCGTTGCCCCAGTCGAAGTACGGGTTGACCACGACCGCCTTCGGCATGAACGGCGCCGAGTCGGCCGTCGACATCTGCTCCGGGTCGTTGAAGTCGTACCCGTACACCGCCGGGTCCCAGTTGATGTCCCCGTCGATCGCCTTCGCGTACGGGTCCAGCAGCAGCTTGTGCGGGTTGCAGCGCAGCCCCCGGGCCGGGTCGTAGGGCCCGTCGACCCGGAACCCGTACCGCTGGCCGGGCTCGACCCCCGGCAGATAGGCGTGCCACACGAAGGCGTCGACCTCGACCAGCCGGATGCGCTCCTCGACGTCGTGGTCGTCGAAGAGGCACAGCTCGACGGACTTGGCGACCTCGCTGAAGATGGCGAAGTTGGTCCCCTGGCCGTCGTAGGTCGCGCCCAACGGGTACCGGTTGCCCGGCCAAACCTGCATGTCCGCCCCTTGTCGTTGCCACCGTGTTACGTGCGTCGAAAGTTCACGCGCGGGTACGCGTGAAGCTGGCTGCCATATGCCCACCGCACTCGATAATGAATCGTGCCGGGTTCCCGGTCGGCTATCCGACAGCGTTTCAGGATGAATCTCCGGCGAATTCCGTCGTGGCGCGGGTTTGAAGCAAAGGGGTTCGGATCATAGTTGGGCACATGCCCCCAGGATCGGTGATGACCTTCGGTCCGCATGCCTGCGCGACAGCCGCGGGATTCGAGGCGGAGTGGCTGGTCACCGACGGCCTCGGGGGATACGCGACCGGCACCGTCGCGGGACTGCGCACCCGGCGGTACCACGGCCTCCTCGTGACCCCGGACCGCCGCCTCGCGCTCGCCGGGCTGGACCCGGTGCTGACCCTGCCCGGCGGCACGACCGTGCGGCTCGCAGTGCACGAGTGGGCGTCGGGGGCGCTGAACCCCGCCGGCCACCATCACCTCGAGCAGTTCGAGCTGGCGGATGGTGTACCGCGGTGGCGCTGGCGGATCGGCGAGTTCGTGCTCGAGCGCGAGGTCGCGATGGTCCACGGCCGCAACGCCGTCGCCGTCACCCACCGCCTGGTGAGCGCGCCGCCCGGCGCCACCGTCGATCTGGCCCTCACCGCGCTGTGCACCTGGCGTGACGCCGACGCCGAACGCGACCGGACGTCCGCCTCGCCCGAGGTGGTGATCGTCGACGAGGGCATCGAGGTCGAGGGGGCCTACCGCGTGCACGGCCCCGGCTTCCGGCCGATCGGGGAGTGGTACCTCGGCGCGTACGCCCGCGAGGAGGCCGCCCGCGGGCTCAACGCCGTCGAGGACCTGTGGGCCGCCGGCGCCTTCACCGCCACGCTCGCGGCGGGGGAGTCCGCCGGCGTCGTGGCGTGCTCGGACGACCTTCCCGCGCCCGACGCCCGGCTCACCGTCGACAACGCCCGCCGGCGGGCCCGCAAGCTGCTGCGGGCGGCGGGATCGCGCGACGCCGTCGACAAGGCCCTCGTGCTCGCCGCCGACCAGTTCATCGTGACCCGCGACGGCGCGCCGGACGTGATCGCCGGCTACCCCTGGTTCGGCAGCTACCTGCGGGACACCATGACCGCTTACGAGGGGCTGTTCCTGCACACCGGGCGGCACGCCGAGGGCCGCCGGCTGCTGCGGGCCAACGCCGGCCTCGGCGAGCGGATGCGCTCCCACGAGCTCGGCGACGCCGACGGGCCGCTGTGGTACGTCCACGCCGTCGAGCGGCACGTCGCGCACACCGACGACGCCGAACTGGCCGCCGAGCTGCTCCCGGCGGTCGAGAACGTCGTCGCGGCCTACACCAAGGGCACCCGCGACGGCGTCGGCGTCGACCCCGCCGACGGGCTCCTCGTCATCGACGCCGACCACTCGGGCCTGACCTGGATGAACGCCCGGTTCCCGCGCGGGCCGGTCACCCCGCGCGACGGCAAGCCGGTCGAGCTCAACGCGCTGTGGGCCAACGCCCTCGGCGCCGTCTGCGCGCTGCGGGAGCGCTGCGGCCGGGACGCCTCCGTGGTGCAGGCCCGCCGCGACGCGGTGCGGGCCCAGGTCGTGAAGCGCTTCCGCGCGCCCGACGGCTGGCTCTTCGACGTCGTCGACGCGCGCCCGGCGCCGTACCCGAAGGGCGGCGGCAGCGAGCACGACGACCCGGTGCTGCGCCCCAACCAGCTGCTCGCGTTCAGCCTGCCGTACGCGCCCGGCGCCGACGAGCCGCACCTGCGCGAGCACGTGCTGCGGGCGGTCGGCGCGACCCTGCTGACCCCGCTCGGCCTGCGCACCCTGGCGCCGGCCGAGTTCGGGTACCACGGCAGCCACCGGGGCGGGGTGATCCCCCGCGACACGGCCTACCACCAGGGCACCGCATGGGTGTGGCTGCTCGGGCCGTATGTCGACGCGCGGTGCGCCGCCGGCCTTCCGGTGGATACGACCCTGGCCGCCGTTGAGGCACATTTGGGCGAGTGCGGTCTCGGGTCGGTGAGCGAGATCGCGGAGGGTGACGCACCGCACCGGGCGACCGGCGCGCCGTTCTCGGCCCGATCGGTCGCCGCGGTGCTGCACGCACGTGCTGTCATCAGGCAGAACCGCAAATTGCAGGGTGCAGAACCCGCACCGGCGGGAAAGATGAAAATGGCCCGTGAAGCCGGTCCGCGCAAGCGCCGGAACGCGCTACGGTGACAGTCGGCGACGAGGGGTATCCGCTATGCGCGTATTGATGATCGCCTGGACCGTTCCGCCTACCTATGTGGCCGCGGCGCTCGTCGCGGCCGGACATGACGTCACCGTCGTCACGCGGGCCGGCGCCGCGCAGTCCCAGCACGGGGTCCGCGTCGTGCACGCCGAGGCCCTCGACGGTGACTCGGGCCTGGCCCACACGATGGCCGTCAACCACCTGCTGGTCGAGGCGGCGGTCGCGTCCGCCCCGCCGGAGGGCTACGACGTGATCCACGCGCACGGGTGGCTGGTCACGCATGCGGCCGTCACGCTCAAGGAGCGCTTCGGGATCCCGATCGTCGCGTCGCTGCAGGCCACCGAGGCCGGGCGGCACCGGGGGTACCTCCCGGGCGACACCAGCCGCTCGGTGCACTCCGTCGAGTGGTGGCTCGGGTCGGAGGCCTGCCGGGTGATCGTCCCCACCGAGTACCTGCGGTGGGAGGTCCAGCACCTCTTCGACGTCCCCGCCGAGCGGGTCGACGTGGTGCCCAACGGCATCGACCCCGACGTGTGGACCGCCCCGCCGCGGGCCGTGCTGTCGGCGCGGCTGCGGTTCGCGGGCGAGGGGCCGCTGCTGGCCTACGCCGGGCGCCTCGTCGAGGAGAAGGGCGTCCAGGACCTGCTGGCCGCGCTCCCGGCGATCCGCGAGCGGCACCCCGGCACCCGCGCCGTCGTCGTCGGCGAGGGCGACTACCGTGGCGCGCTCATCGAGGAGACCCGCCGGCTCAAGCTGCACCGGGCGGTGAGCTTCCCCGGCCGGCTCGACCACCGCACCCTGGCCGCCGTGCTCGCCGCCGCCGACGCGTTCGTCCTGCCCGCCCGCTACGAGCCGACCGGCACCGTCGCCCTGGAGGCCGCGGCGTCCGGCGCCGCGCTCGTCGTCGCCTCGACCGGAGGTCTCGCCTCGATCGTCGAGCACGGCGTCACCGGCGTGCGCTTCCCGGTCGGCGAGCCCGACGCGCTGGCCGAGGCCGTGGGAGCGCTGCTCGCCGACCCGCTGCTCGCCCAGACCCTGGCCTCCCGCGCCCGGGAGATGGTGCGCGAGCGGCATTCGTGGCACGCGATCGCCGCCCGCACCGCCGCCATCTACGGCACCGCGGTCGACGAGGCCCCGGCCTTCGAGGCGCGGCGCGAGGCGGCCCTGGTCGGCGGCGGCCGCCCGGTCGTGTTCGTGCCGGCGGGCAACCTGCTCGCCGACGCGCCCACGGTGCCGGTCGGCTCGCTCACCGAGGCGGCCGAGGCCGCGCACGAGGCCGCCTGGCAGGCCGGCGCGTCCGCGGCCCGGGAGGCGCTGCGCGACGAGGGCCTGCTGCGCACCGACCAGTTCGACGTGGTGATGGCCGCCGTCGAGCGGCGCTAGGCCGCGTGGGCCTGCAGCCACTCCTGGAGGGGGTTGCAGGCCCGGTAGAACGTCACCAGGTGGTCCTTCGCCTTGGCGGTGCCGAGCCAGGGCCTGAGCGGGAACTGGTGCCAGGCGATGAGGCCCTTGTGCCGCAGTAGTTCGGCCCGCGGGTGCTCCTTGTCGAAGCCGCGGGGCACCGACTTGAGCTGCTCGCGTGACGTGACGCCGTAGTCCTTGGTGAGCTCGTCGACGATCGCCTGGAGCTGCTCGCCGGCGCTGCCTGCCACGGCCTGGCGGTACTTCTGCAGCTGCGGCGGGTCCATCATGTAGATGCCGATGCCCGCCGCCAGGCCGTGGGCCGTCAGCTGGACGTAGCCGCCCCGCTCGAACGAGGCCGCGCAACTGGTCTTGTAGGGGGACTTGTCGGCGCTGAACCGCACGTCGCGGTACGGCCGGAAGATCTTCGCCGGGCCGAACTCCGGCTCCAGCTCGGCGAGCAGCTCGGTCATCGGGCCGCGCACCTGCTCGTCGTAGACGTCCTTGTGCCTCGTCCAGTAGGTCTTGGAGTTGTCGGCCTCGAGCCCCTCGTAGAACTCCAGCGCGTCGACCTTCCAGCCGCGGAATGCCATGCGCTCATCTTCGCAGGACCAGCTGCTCGTTCGCCTTCAGGAACGCGGTCACCGCCTGCGGGGCCTTCCCGGGCGAGCCGGCGTCGAACGGCGGCTCGGGGTCGTACTCGATGGCGAGCTGGATGCCCATGGCGACCTGCGGGCCGGCGATCTCGGCGGCGAGGGTGAGGCCGAGGTCGATGCCGGCCGAGACGCCCGCGGCGGTGGCGTACTTGCCGTCCCTGACGACACGGTCCCGCTTGGGGACGGCGCCGTGCTTGGTGAGCTCGTCCAGCGTGAGCCAGTGGCTGGTGGCGTCGCGGCCCTGCAGGAGCCCGGCGGCGCCGAGGATGAGCGAGCCGGTGCAGACCGAGGCGGTCCAGGTGGTGGTGGGGTCGACGGCCCGGAGCCACTCGTGGAGCCTCCGGTCGTTCTGCTGGTCGGTGATGTCCGGGCCGCCGGGGACGACGACGATGTCGGCAGTGTCGATGTTCGCCAGCTGCTCGTCGGCGTGGAGGGTGAGCATGCCGGTGTCGGTGCCGACCGGGCCCCTGTCGTGGCCCGCGAGGACGAGGTCCGCGCCGGGCAGCCGGGACAGCACCTCGTACGGGCCGACGGCGTCCAGGGCGGTCATCCTGGGGTACAACACGATCACAATGCGCATCGGAAACGCTCCCTGTAGTCGAGTGGGGCGACGCCCAGCTCCTTGACGAACGCGCGGCGCATGGCCTCGGGCGTGCCGTAGCCGCACGCCCTGGCGACCTGTTCGATGCCGTCGCGGGTGTCCTCGAGCCGTCTGCGGGCGGCCTCGAGGCGGGCCTGGTCGACGTACCGGCCGGGGGAGACGCCGACCTCCTTCGTGAAGGTGCGGGTGAACTGGCGTTCGGAGAGCCGGGCCAGCTCCGCCAGGGCCTTGATCGAGAGGTCCGTGTCCGGCCGTTCGACGATGTACTGCTGGACCTCGCGGATGTTGTCGTGCTCGGCGAGCTGGGCGCGGAGCTGGACGCTGAACTGGCGCTGGCCGCCCGGCCTGCGCAGGAACATGACGAGATGCCGGGCGATCTGGAGGGCGGTGCGGCGGCCGAGGTCCTCCTCGACGAGCGCGAGGGCGAGGTCGATGCCGGCGGTGACCCCGGCCGAGGTGGCGATGTTGCCGTCCCGCACGAAGATCGGGTCGGGGTCGACCCGGGTGCTCGTGTGCTGCCGCGCGAGCGCGGCGCAGTGGTCCCAGTGGGTGGTCGCCTGCCGCCCGTCGAGGAGGCCGGCATCGCCGAGGATGAATGCTCCGGTGCAGACGGCCATGATCCGGCGGGCGGCGGGGGCGCGGTCGCGGAGCCAGGCCGCGACGTCGTCCTGGCCGTGCCGGGTGCCGGTGCCGCCGGGGATGACGATGAGGTCGGCCCTGGGGATGTCGTCGAGGTCGGCGTCGGGGAGGATCCGCAGGCCGCTGGAGGTGGCGACGGGGCGCCTCCCGACGCTGCCGACCGTGATCCGGTAGGTGCCGGGAACCCCGACGTTGGCCCCGGCGAAGACTTCGAGCGGCCCGGTGACGTCCAGGCTCTGCACCCCGTCAAACGCCACAATCACGACGTCCTGCACGCTGTCCATCCTCACCGCGGCGGGCGGCCGGCCACAACGCCGTGGATCCCACCTTTCCGGCCATGGCGGTCCTCGCCGATTCCCCGGAAATTGTCGTACGGGTGTTCTAAGGTCGGGTCATGGATGATCGGTGGGAGCTCGACTGGTCGGCCCGCCTGGCCGAGTCCACGGCCGCGTGGCAGCGCCGCCGGGCGGCCCGCCGGGCCGTGCAGTCCGAGTTCACCGCGTCCCGCCGCCGGGGGCTGCACGCCCGGCACGCGATGAAGCTGGCCCACGCGGACCTGGAGGCCCGCCAGCGGGACGTGGAGCGGGCGATGGCGGCCGCCGACGCCCGCTCCCGCCGTCGGTCCGCCCCGTCGGCTCCGCCGGTTCCGTCGGCCTCGTCGGTTCCATCGGCGCCGCCGGTTCCGTCGCCCTCGTCAGCCCCGCCGGCCTCGTCGGCTCGCTCGGGGGCACCGCCCTCGCCCGTGGCGCCGGTCCTGATCGGCGAGCCGCTGTCCGGCCCGGCAGCGGCAGCCCCGGGCCCTCGACCGCCTGGTCCGATCGTCCGGCCCGCGCCGCCGCCCGCCGATCAGGCAGTCGAGCCCGGCGACCCTCCGCCCGCGCCGGGCCGCGGCTGCGCTGCTGGGGAAACGCGAACGCCGGCCGATGAGCGTTCATCGACCGGCGTGCGGGTGGGTCGTGCGTGGGTCAGCCGGCGCGGCGGCGGGCGCGGCGCATGGCAAGCTCGTCGCCGGCCGGGAAGCCGCCGGCCGGTGCGCTGGCGGGGGCGGTGGGCAGCTCGTCGGCCGCCGTCGCGGCCTCCGCCGGGAGGTGCGAGAGGGTGCCCTCGATCTCCTTGAACGCGCCCGAGATCGCGATGCCGAACACGCCCTGCCCGCCCTGCAGGAGGTCGACGACCTCCTCGGGGGACCGGCACTCGTAGACGGTCGTCCCGTCCGAGATGAGCGTGATCCCGGCCAGGTCACCGACGCCGCGCGAGCGGAGCGTGTCGATCGCCTTGCGGATGTTCTGGAGCGAGACCCCAGCGTCGAGGAGGCGCTTGACGACCTTGAGTACGACGATGTCCCGGAAGGAGTACAGCCGCTGGCTACCCGACCCTGCCGCGTCCCGGACGCTGGGCACCACGAGCCCGGTGCGGGCCCAGTAGTCGAGCTGCCGGTAGCTGATGCCCGCCGCGTGGCAGGCGGTCGGCCCCCGGTACCCGACGTCGTCCGCGTCGGCCGGGCTGCCCGAGATCATGGGCCCTGAGGGGGTCGGACTGCCGGACATCGCCGACCCGGCACTGCCGCCGAGTGATCCAGCCTCGCCACCGGTCGGGCCGCCCCCTGCTCCGGCTGCGCCGTAACTGGCGGGCTCTCCGCCGGCTGCCGTGTAACTCCCGGCGTCTGTTCCGGCTGCGTCGTGGCTCTCGTGCTTGCCGCCGGCTGCCGCGTAACTTCCGGCCCCTGTTCCGGCTGCGCCGTAACTCCCGGGCTCTCCGCCGGCTGCCGCGTAGCTCCCGGCAGCAGCCGTGGGGCCGGCGGGTCCGGTGCGGCCGCCGTGGTCGGTGCCTGCGGTGGGTCCACCGTGGCCGGCGCCGCCGGCGGGGCCGCCGGGCGTCGCGTCGGCGGGGGTGCCGGGCATCATGTCGGCCGGCCTGTCAGTCGGTTCGACGGCATGGCCAGGTATCCCGGGATCGGGCGGCTGTTGCATTGCGACCCACCTCCAGCGTCAACACCCGCAACCCTATAGCGCACCTTGAGGGTCTGCGGGGAGATAACGCCGCGACACGCCGCGTGTTGGTGCTACCCCACACTGCGCGCGTCACCCGAAGCGGGGCCAATCCACCCCAACCACCCGCCGCGTCCGACCCTAACCAACACCAACCCCCGCGCACCCGAACTTCCGCCCGCCGACTACCCCACCACCATCACCCACCACGAATCCAGGCCCCGCCGGGAGGTGAGAAGCCCATGTGAGGACGCACCAGCTCACGTCACCTCACGCCCCGTGAGCCCGTTCCCGCCCGCGGTTTGCTTCCCCGCGCCAGCCTTCGCGCGCCCCATTCCCCATCGCGCCACCGCAGGTTCACCTTCGCGCCACCTCGCGCGTGCTGAGCCCGTTCCCCGCCCACAGCCCGTTCCCCGCCCACAGCCCGTTCCCCGCCCCGCTTCTCTCTCGCCACCGCGCTCAAGTGCGCGGGGAGCGGCGTGCGGGCGGAGAACGGCGTGCGGGCGGGACGGTGCAGCGAGCGCGGGTGGCTCCGACACGCGGCGGGTGGGGTACGCGGATTCTGTCGGACGGCGAGCCTGCGGCATCGTAGCCAGCGGCGTCGTTTCCCGTGGTGGCCAGGATGCCACGCCCGCGCGGTCCGGTGGGTGGCCGGGGGAGGAATCGTGGCCGGGGCAGTCGGGTCCGTTCGGGTCGGCTGGGTCAGCCGGCGAAGTCCTCCGGGCGGACCTGCTCCAGGAACTCGCGGAACTTCTCGACCTCGTCCTCCTGCTCGTCCGGGATGACGATGGCGGCCTCGGTCAGGACCTGGTCGGCGCAGCGGATCGGGGCGCCCACTCGCAGGGCCAGGGCGATGCTGTCGCTCGGGCGGGCCGACACGCGGACGTTGTCGCCGATCACGAGCTCCGCGTAGAAGATGTTGTCGCGCATCTCCACGATCTCGACCGCGCGCAGCGGGGTCTTCAGTGCGGCGAGCATGTCGCGCATCAGGTCGTGGGTCAGGGGCCGGGCAGGCTTCACCCCCTGCTGCTCATAGGCTATCGCCGTCGCCTCCACCGCGCCGATCCAGATCGGCAGGTAGCGGTCGCCGTCGACCTCCTTGAGCAACACGATGGGCTGATTGGTTGGCAGCTCCACGCGAACTCCGACCACATTCAGCTCTCGCACTGCCGCCTCCGTGTCGACTTGCCTCTCCCTGCACGGTACACGGACGCGCCCGCACTCGTGCCACTCGCAAGGCCGCTGGGATCCGGGCAGTGGCGAAGATCGCCCGCAGCGCCCGGGAGGGGCCACAGGAACCGCCCAGGCGACAGCGCTGCGCCCACCACCGGCATCCACCCGAGCCGACCGGCGCCTTCGACGCCCACGAGACCGCCCGTGCCCGTGAGGCCGGGCGTGTCCCTGAGGCGGCTCGTGCCCGTGAGGCCCCGCGTGTCGCTGGGGCCGGGCGTGTCCCTGGGGCCGAGGCCCACGCCGAGTTCCGCGCCGGCACCCTGCCCGCGCGCGCCGCGCGGGTCCCTGAGGCGACCCGGGCCCGTCAGGGCGCCCGCGCGGGCCGGCCGGTGCACACCGGGCGCCGCGCCCGGCCGGGCCGGCCGGTACGCACCGCTCACGCCGTGCGCGGCGGTCGGGCCGGGGTGTAAAGTGGTCATTTGCCCAGAATTTCGCGCAATCCCGCCCGTACAAGAGCTGCATGCACTCGCTGCGTCAGCGCCGCGAGCTCGTGGACCGTGTCCGCTGCCCGGGCTCGGCCCGAGGGGCCGTTCTGCCTGGTCAGCGGCGTGACGAGCTGGCTGAAGAGGCCGATCTCGCGGTCCGCCGCGGCCCGCTGCGCCCGCAGGTGGCGCGGCTCCACCCCGAACTCGGCCAGCCGGGCGGCGGCGGTGGCCACCTCCAGGGCGTCGGCGTCGTAGCCGTTGCGGGCCCGGATGAGCCCGTACTCCTCGAGGGTTTTCAGCAGTATCTCGTCGAGCCCCGACCGCGACAGCAACTCGTCGCGGCTGAGGCGCACCTCCGCCATCGGCGGCTCGGGGGTCGACGGGCCCACCTCGGTCAGCGGGGCGCCCATCGTCGCCAGATGCTCGCGAATCACCCGCAGGGGGAGGTACTGGTCGCGCTGCGCCGTGAGCACGTAGCGCAGCCGGGCGACGTCCGTCCAGGTGTACTTGCGATACCCGGCCGGCGTGCGGCGCGGCTCGACCAGCCCCTCGGTCTCCAGGAAGCGCAGCTTGGAGATCGTGACGTCGGGGAAGTCCCCGCGCAGGTGGGCGAGCACCTCGCCGATGCTCATGAGACGATCTCCCCGGGTGACCTCGTCACCCGGGGACGGTGAGTTCCAGGCGGCCGCCGACGCCCCGGTCATCGCCTCAGCTCTCGTCGGGCCGCGGTCCTGCCACGAAGACGAGGCGGAACTTGCCGATCTGCACCTCGTCGCCGTTGCTCAGGGTGGCGGCCTCGACCCGCTCACGGTTGACGTAGGTGCCGTTGAGGCTGCCCACGTCGCGGACCGTGAACGTGCCGCCCTCGCGGTGGAACTCGGCGTGGCGGCGGGACACCGTCACGTCGTCGAGGAAGATGTCGCTGTCCGGGTGACGGCCACTGGTGGTGACGTCGTGGTCGAGCAGGAAGCGGGCGCCGGCATTCGGCCCGCGCCGCACCGCGAGCAGGGCCGTCCCGGGCGGGAGGGAGCCCGACACGCGGGTGGGCACCACGTCGGAGTCCGGCCCCTCGATGGCATCCTCAATGGCGCCAAGGTTGAGCGTGGACGTGACGTCGAGCGGGGGAAACTCGTCGTCTGGGCGCGTCATCGAACCACCTCACGGTCGTGTTCTCGGGTGTCTTCCGAGTGCAACGGGACGATCCGCGCGGCCGGCCGCCGCGTGGCAACGTCAAGAACACATACGGTTGACTGAGCGAGCCTAGTCACGCCCGAAATAACGGGTCAACCGGACGCGCGGTCAGCCACCTGTCGAAATTGCGGTCAGGAGGCCTCGGTGAGCTCCCGGTAGGCCGCCGCGTCCAGCAGGGCGTCGACCACGGCGGCGTCGGCGACCTTGAGCTGGACCAGCCAGCCCTCCCCGTACGGATCGGAGTTGATCAGCTCCGGAGTGTCCGCAAGGGCCGTGTTGACCGCGACCACCTCGCCGGAGACCGGCGCGTAGATCTCCGACACGCTCTTGGTCGACTCGACCTCGCCGAGGGAGTCGCCGGCGCCGACCGTGGCACCGACCTCGGGCAGCTGCACGAAGACGATGTCACCCAGGGAGTCCTGGGCGAAGTGGGTGATGCCGACCTTGAAGGCGCCCGCTTCGGCGGGTGCGAGCCACTCGTGCTCGGCCGTGTAACGCAGATCCTCAGGAATCACGTCGGTCCTTCTGCTCAGGCTGGCTTGGCGTATCTCAACTCACCGGCTGTGTGCAACGCGGTCACTCGTACCGGATCCACTTCGCGCAGAGAAACCGTACCGCCGTGCTGCCGGACGCTGTCCACGACCCCTCCCGGGATGTTCAACGCCGTCCGCATGGTGTCCGGTCCGCCGATCACCATGATCATATACGGCGGGCTGAGGGTCGACCCGGCGACCACCAGCCGGCCGTCGCCGCCGTCGACGAAGTACGTCGAGGCCACGATCCGTACCGCCGCGCCGTTCGCGCCGCCGATCTGCATCGCCTCGGCGCCGGCGCCGCGCAGCTCCTCGACCGCGTCGAGCATCGTCGCGGCCTGGATCGGCTCGGAGCCGGCGTTGAGCGTGATCTCCAGCCCGGGGCCCTCGGCGGGCAGCGTACCGGCGAGGATGCCCAGCTCGTCGGCGCGCCGGCGGGCCTCGGCGAGCGCCGCGTCGCGGCCCTGCGCGCCGGAGTCGAGCTGGCGGCGGGTCTCCTCCAGCGCGGCGATGTCCTGACGCAGCCGGTCCTGCTGGGAGTCGAGGTCGGACAGGATCCGCACCAGGTCCTCGGGCCGGGCGGCGGCCAGCTCGGCGTCGGAGTTGCGCGCCTTGAACTGCACCACGAGTGCGAACCCGAGCAGCGCCAGCAGCAGGGCGATGATCGTGTTGGCCGCCAGGGGGCGGCGCTGTTCGTAGAGGCTCTTCACCGGCTTGTCAGGCCCTGAAGAGATGCCGGCGGATGGCGGCCACGTTGCCGAAGATGCGCACACCGAGCACGACGACGACGCCCGTCGACAGCTGCCCGCCGACGCCGAGCTGGTCGCCGAGGTACACGATCAGGCCCGCGACCAGCACGTTGGACACGAACGAGATGACGAACTGCTTGTCGTCGAAGATGCCGTCGAGCTTGGCCCGCACCCCGCCGAACACGGCGTCGAGGGCGGCGACGACGGCGATCGGCAGGTACGGCTGCAGCCCCAGCGGGACGGTCGGCTCCAGGAAGATGCCGGCCGCCACGCCGATCGCCAGGGCGATGACCGCGATCATCGGGGACCTCCGGACGAGGACGGGGACGGGGATGGTGGGCGCGCGTACCGCAGCGGCGGCTCGGGCGCCGCGGCGAGCGTCAGGTTCGTGCGCTTCTTCACGCTGAACTGCATGCGGTAGGAGTCGACGTACCGCTTGAACCGCTTGGCCGTCGGCGAGCCGTCGAAGCGCTGGGCCAGGTCGCCCGGCCCGATCGCGCTCACGTCGTACGGGCTGGTCACCGGCTTGAAGTCGACGAGGATCACGCCGCCGGCGGCGCGGATCGTGCTGGTGGCGGTGAGCCGCTGGCCGTTGACGGCGATCGCCTCGGCGCCGCTCTGCCACAGCCCGTTGGTGATGTCCTGCAGGTCCCGGTCGAGCACGATGCCGAGGTTCTCCTCCTTGGCCTCGCCGGTCACCGGGTCGACCTCGGGCGGCGCGTCGACGACCCGCACCACCGCGCCGTCGCCGGTGACCCGGCCGGTGCCCGTGCCGGCGGCGAGCTGCTTGAGCCGGGCCGCGCTGTCGTCATCGGCGAGGGCGTCGTCGCGGGCCTGGTCGACCTGGGCGCGCAGCTCGTCGGCCCGCCGCTGGAGGTCCTCGGTGGTGCGCTGCCGGGCGTGCACGTCGGCGACCAGGTCGTCGCGGGCCCGGCTGGCGCTCGGCGCCTCGGCGACGGCCTGGTGGTAGGCGACGGCGAGCAGGAACCCGGTCGCCGCGAGCACCACCGCCCGGCCCCACCGTCCCCAGCGGGGCGGCGGCTTGCCCGAGGCGGCCGCGGCGGCGTAGCCGGGGTCGAGCGGGCTGCGGAAGAGGTCGGCCAGCAGGTCGTCGCGGCGGCGGGCGGCCGGCTCGTCGCGGCGCTCGGCGGGTTCGTCGCGTTCGTCGCGGCGCTCGGTGGGCTCGTCGCGGCGGGGCGCCGTCACGACGCGGCTTCCGCCCGGCCGGCGCGCACGTGAAGGCCGGCCTGGATGAAGTAGAAGACGGCGGCCACCCAGTACAGCACGATGCCCCACCACAGCAGGGCCCAGCCGCTCGGGTACGCCCAGGAGTGGGCCGATTCGCTGTACTTCGCCAGCAGCATCATCGGGAAGCCCATGAGCAGGATGGCGGTGGCCGTCTTGCCGACGTAGTGCACCGGCGGCGGACCGTGGCCCAGGATCCGCAGCACGACGAGGCACAGGACCATCACGGCCTCGCGCGCGATGAGCGCGATCGTGAACCACCAGGGCACGACGTCCTTGAACGTCAGCGCGAAGAGGGTGGCCAGGATGTACAGCCGGTCGGCGAGCGGGTCGAGCAGCTCGCCGAGGCGGCTGACCTGCTTGAGGCGCCGCGCGGCGAACCCGTCCACCCAGTCGCTCAGGCCGCCGACCACCAGCACGGTGATCGCCCAGCCGGTGGCGTCGGTCGCGAGGAACAGGTACAGGAACAGCGGCACGCCGAGCAGCCGCAGAAAGCTGATCAGATTGGGGACGGTGAGGACGGGCCCGAGCCCCTGCCGGTCGTCCACGCTCACTTCCCCCCGGCTCGCCTGTAACCGGGGGAATGCTAGCAGCACGGCCGGGTGGCCTCGTGGAGGCGCAGCGCTGCGGGCCGGTAGCGTGCGGCGGCATGAGGTTCTCGGTGGCTCTTGTGGCGGTCATCGTACTGGCGGGCTGCGGTGGGCCGCCAGCCAAGTTGCAGGCCCTGGGCGCGTCGTCACCTTCGGTACCGGCGAGCTCACCGCAACCGTCGGCCGGGGCGTCCTCGTCGTCCGGCGCTCCCGCCTCGGGCGGGCCGTGCACGATCTTCCCGGCCGACAACGTGTGGCACGCCGACGTCTCGAAGCTGCCGGTCCACCGGGACTCCGCCGCCTGGGTGACCAGCATCGGCGCCACGGCGAAGGGCCACCCGGACTTCGGCACCGCGTACGGCATCCCCGTCACACCGGTCCCGGCCGGTCAGGCGAAGGTGAAGGTGTCGTTCGAGTACGCCGGCGAGAGCGACCCGGGCCCGTACCCGATCCCGCGCGACGCCCGGATCGAGGGCGGCGCCTCGTCCGACGGGGACCGGCACGTGATCCTCTACGACGCGGCCGCCTGCAAGGCCTACGAGCTGTACGCCGCCCGTCCCAACGGCGACGGGTCGTGGAAGGCCGGCTCGGGCGCGGTGTACGACCTGCGCGGCAACAAGCTTCGCAAGGCCGGCTGGACGTCGGCGGACGCGGCCGGCCTGTCCGTGCTCGCCGGGCTGGCCCGCGCCGACGAGGCCGCGGCGGGGAAGGTCGACCACGCGATCCGCTTCACGGCGCCGAAGACCCGCAAGGGGTACATCTGGCCCGCCCGCCACGCCGCGAGCTCCTCCACCGACGCCGCGCTGCCGCCGATGGGCGCGCGCTTCCGGCTCAAGGCCTCGGTCGACATCTCGCGGTTCCCGCCCCAGGCGCGGGCGGTCGCCCAGGCCCTGAAGACCTACGGCGCGATCCTCGCCGACAACGGCTCCCCGTGGTACTTCACCGGCACCCAGGACGCGAAGTGGAACAACTCGCAGCTGGACGCGCTCAAGACGCTGAAGGGCTCCGACTTCGAGGCGGTCGACGCGTCGCTGCTCATGGTCGAGGCGGACTCGGGTCGTTGCCGGAGGCTTTGACAGCGGCAGCGGTACCCCGGGAGGCCAGCAGGCCGACGGTGAGGTCGCCCGCGGCGGGGTGGTAGGAGTGGTCGACCACCCACCGATCGGTGATCGCCGCCGCGATCCGCGCGATCGTGGCCCCGTCCACGTACAGCTCGTCAGGGGCCTTCTCGGCCTCCGGACGGTACGCGCTGAGGAACGTGGCGGCGGCCGCCCGCGCGGAATTGTCGTACATGGCCTCCAGAATGGGGAGGAAGTAGAGGGGGTCGTCCGGGTCCTGGAACTGGAAGATCCCACTGGCGAACACGTAGTCGTAGGTGCGCTCCGGCCGGAAGTCGAGGTCGACCAGGCGGACGTCCGGCACACCGCGGCTCGCCGCCAGCTCGACCATGCGCGGGTCGATGTCTGTCCCCACGTAGGTGAACGGGAGGTCCAGTTTGGTGAGGTGGAAGTAGAGGTCGCCGGGGCCGCACCCCCAGTCGAGGACGGTGCCGCCGGCGAAGGCGGTGGCGCGCAGCAAGGCGTCGAAGCGGATCCGCTGCAGCGCGGCACTGCCCCAGCCGGCCAGCCGCCAGGCCGGGTCGACCCCGCCATGGGAGGCGGGCCCGCCGTACGGGCCGACGGCGGTCCCGCCCGCGACCCCCTCGGATGTGCCACTGCCGTCGGATGTGCCGCGGTCCGGCGCGGACGGCCCTTCCCCTGGGTCGCCGCCACCGAAGAGCTCGTTATGGAAGGCCGTGATCGCCTGCGCGCGGCCGGATGTGGCGCGGCCGGGGGCGGGTGTGGCCTCGCCCGGGCCGGGCGTGGGCCTGTCCGGGCTTCGCGTGGGCTCGCCTGGGCCCCGGGCGGGCTCGTCTCGGCCGCGGGCGGGCTCGCCTGGGCCTCGGGCGGGCTTGTCTGGGCCCCGGGCGGGCTTGTCTGGGCCCCGGGCGGGCTCGTGCGGGGTGGGCGGGGTGGCGGGGTCAGGCATGGCCCAGGCGGGTTCGGATCAGGAGGGCCTCCAGGGCCTCGCCGGCCGACGGGGTCGCGGGGAGGGGCGAGGCGTCGCGGGCCGACTCCAGCGCCGCCGTCAGGGACTCCACGTCGTCGGTCAGACGGTCGCGGCTGACCAGGTCGGCGGGGAGGAGGCGGTGCTCGCCGGCCTTCTTGGCCTCGATCATGTCGGCGACGTACGGGAGGGTGGCCAGCGGGCGGAGGTCGGCCTGGAGCTCGCCGGTGTGCATGAGGTGGATGCCGGTGTGCAGGACGCGCAGGGTGTACAGGGCCGGTTTCAGCTCGCCGGTCTGCTGGAAGAGCCTCCACTGGCCGGCCGCGAAGCCCAGGTAGTGGTGGGCGTGGCGGGAGGTCACGCAGTGGCGCGACAGGGCGGCCAGCTCGTCGTGCAGCTCCGAGGTGCGCACGACCAGGGGTGACAGCAGCTGCTCCAGCACGTAGCCGTTGGGCTTGAGCAGCAGGCGGACGAACTTCGCGAGCTCCTGGGCGACCACGTCGAGCTCCATGCCCTCGCGCTCGCCGCCGACCTGGACGGTCTCCGGGCCGGTGTGCAGGCCGACGACCTCGGCGAGCGGGAGCAGGTGGCAGGCGCGCAGGTCCAGGTCCGAGTCCACCGACGCGAAGCCGTACAGGTGGGCGCCGCTCACCGTCGCGAACACCACCGGGTACGCCAGCTCGTCGACCACCTCGCCGGCCCACCCCGGCACGCCCGCCTCCACCGCCGCCGGAGAGAGCTTCGCAGGGGAGGAAACCGCCGCGGTGGCGGGCGCCGTCGTGGCGTGTGCCGGCTGGGTGGCCGGTGGGGGCGCCGTGCCGGTGGCTGAGTGCGAGCGGGCCGCCACCAGGAACGACTCCGCGGTGGTGCGGTCGGGGTCGTCCGGGAGGGGGGTCGAGGCGGCGGCGGACTCCAGGTCGGCCTCCAGGGTCGACGCCAGGGCCGCGAACCGGTCCCAGGACAGGTCGCCGCGGCGGATCGACAGGAGCTCGTCGCGCCACGGTGTGACGTCCACCAGGATCTCGCCCTCGGTCAGGACGTGGGCGCCCGCCCGCAGGAGGCGGGCCATGTGCATCGCCTGCTTCCAGCGCACCTGGCCGGTCTTCGCGCGGGTCGACGTCAGCTTGGCCAGCTGGTCGCGCGCATAGTCGCCGTACGTGCGCGCCGTGCGGCGCGACAGGAACGCGCCGCGGATCGCCAGCAGGTCGCGGCCCACCGGCGTCACCCGCTCCACCAGCGGGGACCACAGGCACTCCAGGACCGTCGGGTTCGCCGCCAGCGCCAGGGTGCAGGCGCGCTCCAGCTCCCAGCTGAACTGCTCCGGCAGCGGGCCCTCCACGTGCGTCGGGGGCTTCTGCAGGGGCCAGAAGGAGCGGGTCGGGGCCTGGAACACGCCGCGGCGGTCGGTGTCGGACGACTCACCCGCCAGGCCGTACGCGCGGGATCCGACGATGGCGGAATAGATCGTGTGCGACGCCACGATGGTCAGATCATGCACGGTTGGTAGCCTAGGGGTGCCGGCAATACCCGCGCGGGAGAGATCGCTGTCCCAGCACCAGCAGACGGCGGCGCCGAAGGGGCAAATCCTCCCCGGAACCTCTCAGGCAGAAGGACCGCGACGGGTTGGCACCTCTGGAGTCTGCAGTGCCTGCGACAGAGGGGGAGGGCCATTGTCCCTGCCCCGAAGAGACCCAGAAGAGTGTGGCTATGACGACTTTCGCCAGCCGGCACATCGGACCCTCGCCCGACGAGCAGGAGCGGATGCTCAAGACCGTCGGGTACGAGTCCGTGGACGACCTGATGGGCGCCGCGATCCCCGGTTCGATCCGCTGGCACCAGGGGCTCGAGCTGCCCCCCGCCGCCTCCGAGGCCGAGGTGCTCGGCGAGCTGCGCGCCCTCGCCGCCCAGAACCGGACCCTGGTGTCGATGATCGGCCTGGGGTACCACGGCACCCACACGCCGCCCGTGATCCTCCGCAACGTGCTGGAGGACCCGTCCTGGTACACGGCCTACACCCCGTACCAGCCGGAGATCAGCCAGGGCCGCCTCGAGGCGCTGCTGAACTTCCAGACCGTCGTCGCCGACCTCACCGGGCTCGACGTCGCCGGCTCGTCGCTGCTCGACGAGGCCACCGCGGCCGCCGAGGCGATGACGCTGGCCCGCCGCTCGTCGAAGGTCAAGGCCGACGTGTATGTCGTCGACAGCGACGTTCTGCCGCAGACCCTCGCCGTGCTGAGGACCCGCGCCGAGCCGCTGGGCATCGAGGTCCGGGTCGTCGACCTCACCGCCGAACGCCTCCCCGAGGCATATTTCGGACTCCACCTGCAGTATCCGGGAGCGTCGGGCGCGGTCCGCGACCACGCCGACATCACCGCGCAGGCCCACGCGCAGGGAGCGATCGTCACCGTCGCCGCCGACCTGCTCGCGCTGTGCCTGCTGCGCGAGCCGGCCGCCATCGGCGCCGACGTCGCCGTGGGCAGCGCCCAGCGCTTCGGCGTGCCGATGGGCTTCGGCGGGCCGCACGCCGGCTACATCGCCGTGCGCAAGGGCCTGGAGCGGACCCTGCCCGGCCGCCTCGTCGGCGTGTCGAAGGACGCCGGCGGCGCCCCCGCGTACCGGCTCGCCCTGCAGACCCGCGAGCAGCACATCCGCCGCGAGAAGGCGACCAGCAACATCTGCACCGCGCAGGTCCTGCTCGCCGTGGTCGCGAGCATGTACGCGGTGTACCACGGGCCCGAGGGCCTCCGCGAGATCGCGGCCCGCACCCACGGCATGGCCACGCGGCTCGCGGCCGCGCTGCGCGCCGGCGGGATCACCGTCGAGCACGGCGCCTTCTTCGACACCGTGACCGCGGTCGTTGCGCAGCGGGCCGACCAGATCGTCGAGGCGGCCGCCGCCCGCGGGGTCAACCTGCGCCGCGTGGACGCCGACCGGGTCGCGATCGCCTGCGACGAGACGACCACGTTCAGCCACCTCCGCGACGTCCTCGCGGCGTTCGGGGCCCCGACGCACGTCGACGAGGACGTCGCCGAAGCCGTTCCGGCCGGGCTGCGCCGCGCGTCGGACTACCTGACCCACCCGGTGTTCAGCAGCCACCGGTCGGAGACGGCGATGCTGCGGTACCTGCGGAAGCTCTCCGACAAGGACTACGCGCTCGACCGCGGCATGATCCCGCTCGGCTCCTGCACGATGAAGCTCAACGCGACGGCCGAGATGGAGCCGATCACCTGGCCGGAGTTCGCGGACGTGCACCCCTTCGCGCCGGCCGCGCAGACCCAGGGGTACCGCCGCCTCATCTCCGACCTGGAGCGCTGGCTGGCCGAGGTGACCGGCTACGACGCGGTCAGCCTGCAGCCCAACGCCGGTTCGCAGGGCGAGCTCGCCGGTCTCCTGGCGATCCGGGCGTACCACCACGAGCGCGGCGAGGCGCAGCGGGACATGTGCCTGATCCCGTCCAGCGCCCACGGCACGAACGCCGCGAGCGCGGTGATGGCGGGCATGCGGGTCGCCGTCGTCGCCTGCGACGAGCTGGGCAACGTCGACCTCGCCGACCTCGACCGCAAGATCGAGCAGCACGCCGACCGGCTCGCGGCCATCATGGTCACCTACCCGTCGACCCACGGCGTCTACGAGGAGGGCATCTCGGCGCTGTGCGCGAAGGTGCACGAGGCCGGCGGTCAGGTCTACGTCGACGGCGCCAACCTCAACGCGCTGCTCGGCTTCGCCAAGCCGGGGAAGTTCGGCGCCGACGTGTCGCACCTCAACCTGCACAAGACGTTCTGCATCCCGCACGGCGGGGGCGGGCCGGGCGTCGGGCCGGTCGCGGTCCGGGCCCACCTCGCGAGGTTCCTGCCGTCGCACCCGTTCCTGAGCGACGACGCGCCGGTCGGGCCGGTGTCGGCGGCGCCGTGGGGCTCGGCCGGCATCCTGCCGATCCCGTGGGCGTACCTGCGGCTGATGGGCCCCGACGGCCTGACCAAGGCCACCGCGACCGCGGTGCTGGCGGCGAACTACGTGGCGGCCCGGCTGCGCGAGCACTACCCGGTGCTCTACACCGGCAGCGCGAGCCTCGTCGCGCACGAGTGCATCCTCGACCTGCGGGGGATCACCCGGGCGACCGGCGTGTCGGTCGCCGACGTGGCCAAGCGGCTCATCGACTACGGCTTCCACGCGCCGACGATGTCGTTCCCGGTGGCCGGGACGCTGATGGTGGAGCCGACGGAGAGCGAGGACCTCGCGGAGCTCGACCGCTTCTGCGACGCGATGATCGCGATCCGGCGGGAGATCGACAAGGTGGCGGCGGGGGAGTGGCCGGGGGACGACAACCCGCTGGCCAACGCGCCGCACACGGCGACGGTCGTGACGGCCGACGTGTGGGAGCACGCGTACCCGCGGTCGGTCGCCGCGTACCCCGCGGGCGTCGATGCCGCGGCGAAGTACTGGTCGCCGGTGCGCCGCATCGACGACAGCTACGGCGACCGGAACCTCGTCTGCGCGTGCCCTCCGGCATCCGCCTTCGAGGAGTAGGGGTTACGAAGCGTGCTGGCCTGATCGCTACGGTGTGTAGCGGTCAGGCCGCCTCGACCAGGATGTGCGGGGCCGGGCCGCGGTGCGGCTCGATCACGCTGCAGTCGGGCAGGAGCTCGCCCGTGTCCTCGAAGAAGATCACGCCGTTGCACAGCAGGCTCCACCCCTGTTCGGGGTGCGCGGCCGTGACGCGTGCGGCTTCGCGGTCGGTGTCGTCGGCGGTGGGACAGGCTGGTTGGTGCTGGCAGAGCATCGGGGGTCTCCGATTGAGAGGTTCAGTTGAGGCCTGTGTGGTTCTTCACATGACCAGTGATGCACGCTACTACGGCCAACGACACGATTCCGAACACGTCACGGCACAACTTGGGGATAATCCACCCTTCGTATGAGCACATTAGGTCCGGTCGTCGGGTACCGGCCCGGGTCGGTGGATCTTCACCCGCCCGGGCTACCAGCCGCGTGTCGTGCACATCTATGGGAGCGCTCCCGGCTCGAGTGGCATTCCCGGGACGGTGGCGACCCTCTTCGATTGCTCTGCGACTTCCTGGCGTCACACGGCGTTCAGATTTCGGACGTTTCGGGTTCGCTCTGCGTGACCGACCGATCGGTGTGTGGGGCGGCCGTACTCCTGTCGCCACCCTCCGTGACCGCATCGCCGGCCCCCGGGGTGCCCGCAATGGTGGCCGTCGTCTATGAGCACCGTCACAGTGTCGGGATGGAAGTTGCACGCCGCCCGGGTGCCGTGCGGGGGCCGTGGACGCCGAGTTGGACGCCCGGGGAGCACGCCGCCGCGGTCCAGGAGGTCCGGGAGGCGATCGGCCGCGGCGACGTCTACGTCGTCAACCTCGTCGGGCACACGAGCGCACCGTTCGGCGGGGACCCGCGCGAGGCCCTGCGCAGGGTCGCGGGCCTGCCGGGGGCCCGGTACGGCGGTGTGCTGCACGGCGAGGGCTGGTGGGTGGCCTCCGCGTCACCCGAGACGCTGATCGAGGTCGCCGGCGGCCGGGCGGTCACCCGGCCCATCAAGGGCACCCGCCCGGCCACCCCCGAGGGGCGCGCCGAGCTGCTCGCCTCGGCCAAGGAGCGGGCCGAGCACGTCATGATCGTCGACCTGGAGCGCAACGACCTCTCCCGGGTCGCCCGCACCGGGTCGGTCCGGGTCGACGAGCTGTTCGCCATCCGCCGCTGGTCCGGCCTCTGGCAGGCCGAGTCCACCGTCAGCGCCGAGCTGGCGGACGGCGTCGGCCTGGCCGAGCTCCTCGCCGCCGTCTGGCCCGGCGGCTCGGTCACCGGCGCGCCGAAGCGCGCCGCCGTCGACGTCGCCACCCGCCTCGAACCCGTCGGCCGCGGGCCGAGCATGGGGGCGTTCGGCTGGATCGGTCACGACCGGACCGGGCACCTGACCGTGGATCTGGGGCTCTCCATCCGTACCGTCGCCATCGCCGGCGGCCGGGCCCACCTCTGGGCCGGCGGCGGGATCGTCTGGGACAGCGACCCGGTGGCCGAGGTGGCCGAGGCCGCCGCCAAGACGGCCCCGCTCAAAGCCGCGCTCAGTGGTGGTCGCGCCGCAGGGTGACCTGGAACGCCCGCTCGGCCGGCCCCGGCTGCCCGGTGAACGACGCGAAGAGCGTGCACGACAGCGGCGCCTCGAGCGTGCGGACCGCGTGCGCGATGAGGTACGGCGAGTCCCAGTGCACCCGCGGCAGCTCCTGGCTCGGCCCGAAGCACGCGTCGAGCTCGGCCCGGGTCAGCGCCGGCTCGGCGAAGCGGATCTCCACCGTGGACAGGCCGGCCCGCTCGTTCATGCACAGCTGCAGCCACGCGGTGCCGGGCGGGCTCGGCTGCACGAACAGCCGGCCGAAGTCGTCCTGCGTCGGCGCCGGCAGCCCCAGCAGCGCCGCCACCTCGGCGGCGTGCTCGGTCGTCACCCCGCAGATCCGCCGTGCCCACGTCCACAGCAGGTCGGTCGTCACCGGACGCGCCACGAGGTCCAGCAGATGCGACGGTACCGGCGGGCGCCGCCACACCGGCGGCCAGTCGTCGAGGTCGACCAGCTCGGCGCCGTCGACGAGCAGCGTGTAGAGCGGCTCGGCCGGGAAGTCGTTGACCCGCACCGTCAGGCTGCGCCCGTCGACCTCGGCGTGGTAGGGAAACTCACCGTCGCCCGAGTGCTCCCACCGGATGGGAGTGACGGTCAGATCGCGCATGACTGGGATCCTCACAGCGGCAAACGGTCGCCGACAGCGTATGGCCTGTCCGCAAGGCCACACTTGAGGCCGGTCACAGTCGGCACACTTCCGGGAGCCCAGCCGATAGCGTCGGGATCGCCATGCGCCGCTACCTGATCTGGGCCGTCGGGCTCGCCGCCTACGTCGTCGCCGTCTTCCACCGCTCCTCGCTCAGCGTCGCCGGGGTCGCGGCCGCCGAGCGCCTCGGGGTCGGCACGGCCCTGCTGGCCATGCTGTCCGTGGCCCAGCTCGCCGTCTACGCCGGCATGCAGATCCCGGTCGGTGTGCTGCTCGACCGGTACGGCTCGCGGCGGCTGCTCGCCGCCGGCGGCCTGCTCATGGTGGCCGGCCAGGTGCTGTTCGCCTACGCCGAGGACCTCGGCCCCGCGGTCGCCGCCCGGGTGCTCATCGGCGTCGGCGACGCGATGACGTTCATCAGCGTCCTGCGGGTCGTCGCCCTGTGGTTCCCGCCCACGCAGAACCCGCTGCTGGTCCAGCTGACCGGCATGATCGGCCAGCTCGGCGCGCTGTCCAGCGCCGCCCCGCTGGTGTTCCTGCTGCACCAGGCGGGCTGGACGGCGACGTTCCTCGGCGCCGCCGGCCTCGGCGCCGCGGCGGTCGCGCTGGTCGTCACGGCGCTGCGGGACGCCCCGAAGGGGGTGTCCACGGTGCCGCCCGCCGAGCTGGGGCTGCGCGACTCGTGGGCCGAGCCCGGCACCCGGCTGGGCCTGTGGACGCACTTCGTCGCCCAGTTCTCCGCGAGCGTGTTCGCGCTGCTGTGGGGGTACCCGTTCCTGACCCAGGGCGAGGGCCTGGCCCCGCAGACGGCGGCGCTGCTGCTGTCGCTGCTCACCGTCGGCGGCATCGTCCTCGGGCCGGTGGTCGGGCAGTTCTGCGGGCGCCTGCCGTACCACCGCTCGACCCTCGTCCTGGCGATCGTGGGCAGTTCGGCCGTCGCGTGGGGCGCGGTGCTGCTGTGGCCCGGGCGGGCGCCGCTGTGGCTGCTCGTCGTGCTGGTGCTGGTGCTCACCGTGAACGGCCCCGGCTCGATGATCGGCTTCGACTACGCCCGCTCGTTCAACCCCGCCGCCCGCCTCGGCGGCGCCACCGGCATCGTCAACGTCGGCGGGTTCGTCGCGTCGATCCTGCTCATGGTCGCCATCGGGGTCCTGCTCGACCTGCAGACCGCCCCGGGCGAGGCCCACCCGTCGCTGGGCGCGTTCAAGTGGGCCTTCGCGGTGCAGTACCTCCTGTGGGGCTTCGGCGCCGTCCAGGTCTTCAAGTACCGCCGCACCACCCGCCGCCGGGCCGCCACGGCCGCACTCGCCCCGGCCTAGCCCCTCACCCCGACCCTCGTCAGCGACTGAGCGTCCGCCACAGGAACTCGAAGGCGAGGGCCCACTTGAACGCGAGCTGGGCGTTGTCCGCGGCGCCGCCGTGGCCGCCCTCGATGTTCTCGTAGTACGTGACGTCCTTGCCCTCCGCGCGCAGCAGCGCCACCATCTTGCGGGCGTGGCCGGGGTGCACCCGGTCGTCGCGGGTCGACGTGGTGATGAGCACCGGCGGGTACGGCACGGCGGCCCGCACGTTCTGGTACGGCGAGAACAGCCGCAGGTAGGCCCAGTCGTCCGGGTCGTCGGGGTCGCCGTACTCGGCCATCCAGGACGCACCGGCGAGCAGCAGGTGGTACCGCTTCATGTCGAGCAGCGGCACCGCGCACACGATCGCCCCGAACAGCTCCGGGTAGCGGGTCAGCATCACACCCATCAGCAGGCCGCCGTTGGAGCCGCCCTCGATGCCGAGCTGCGCGCGGGTGGTGATGCCCCGCTCGACCAGGTCGGCGGCGACCGCGGCGAAGTCCTCGTAGGCGCGCGGCCGGAGCTCGCGCAGCGCGGCGCGGTGCCACTGCGGGCCGTACTCGCCGCCGCCGCGGATGTTCGCCACCACGTACGTGCCGCCGCGGGCCAGCCAGCCGCGGCCGACGATCGCGCTGTACGCCGGGACGCGGGACACCTCGAACCCGCCGTAGCCGCTCAGCAGTGTCGGCCCGGGCCCCGCCTCCGGCCGCCCGACGACGAAGTAGGGGACCTGCGTGCCGTCGGCCGAGGTGGCGAAGAACTGGCGTGTCGTGATGCCGTCGGCGTCGAAGTACGCCGGACCCTGCTTGAGGATCGTGGGGCCCGCGCCGCCGAGGACACCGTGGCGCAGCGTCGGCGGGAGCGTGAACCCGCTGGAGAGCAGCAGGTACTGGTCGTCGGTGTCGGCGTTGGTGTGCCACACGTCGGTCTGGCCGAGCTCGCTGCCCAGGACCGTGCGCCGCCACTGCCCGGCCTCGTGGGTGAGCAGCTCCAGGCGGCTCTGCACGTCGGCGAGCAGCACCAGGATGAGGCCGCTGCGGGTCCAGTCGGCGTAGCTCAGCGACGTGTGCGGGTCGGGGGTGAACAGCACGGTGAGGTCGCGCCCGCCGGCCAGGTAGTCGTCGAGGTTCGCTACGAGCAGCGAGCCGGCCGGGTGGGTGACGCCGGCGACCGGCCAGTCGGTGCGGACCCGGATGAGCAGCCACTCCCGGTGCACGTCGACGCCGGCGTCGTCGGGCACGTCGAGCTCGGTGAGGTCGCCGTCGCGCAGCAGGTGCCGCCGGGCGTGGAAGAAGTCGGTCGAGCGGCGGATGACCGCCCGGTGCCCGGGGGCCGACGGGTCGGTCGAGGCGCGCACCGACACGTCGTCGGCCTCGCCCTCGAAGATCAGCTCGGCGTCGGTGAGCGGGGTGCCGCGCTTCCACCGGCGGACCTGCCGCGGGTAGCCCGACGACGTCATCGAGCCGGCGCCGGTGTCGGTGCCGACGTAGATGTGGTCCTCGTCGATCCAGCTGACGTCGCTCTTGGCCTCCGGCAGGGTGAAACCGTCGGTGACGAACTCCAGCGCGACGAGGTCGAACTCGCGCACCACGGCCGCGTCGGCGCCGCCCCGCGACAGCGAGACCAGGCAGCGCCGCTCGCCCGGGCGCAGGTAGTCGGCACCCTGCCAGACCCAGTTCTCGCCCTCCGCGGCGGCGAGCGCGTCGAGGTCGAGGACGGTCTCCCAGCGCGGCTCGGCGCTGCGGTACTCCTCGAGGGTGGTCCGCCGCCACAGGCCGCGCGGGTGCTCGGCGTCCTTCCACAGGTTGTACACGCGCTCGCCGTGCCAGGCGATCATCGGGATGCGGTCGTCGGCGTCGAGGACCGTCCGGATGCCGTCGCGCAGCCCGGTGAAGCGGTCACCGCCGGTGAGCGCCGCGGTCGTCTCGGCGTTGCGGGCGCGGACCCAGGCCAGGGCCTCGTCGCCCGCGACGTCCTCCAGCCACAGGTACTCGTCGTCCGGGGTGATCGTCTCCGTCATCCGATCAGTCTGACCGAGCGGGGACCCGTTCGCCCACCCTGTCCGGTGTACCGCTCGGCAACCTGAACATTTTGCGCGACGCGCAGCGTTTGTAGGCTGGACAGTATGGGGCTCCGGGAGCGCAAGAAGCAGGCCACGCGCCATGCCCTCGCGCTGACCGCCCTGCGCCTGGCCGTCGAGCGCGGCTACGACCGCGTCCTCGTCGAGGACATCGCGGCCGAGGTCGGCGTGTCGCCCCGCACCTTCAACAACTACTTCGGCGGCAAGGCGGAGGCGATCTGCGCCCTGGCCGTGCACCGCTCGGAGCGCATCGGCGACGCCCTGCGCGCCCGTCCGGCCGGCGAGCCGCTGTGGACGGCGCTGCGCGAGGCGGTGCTCAGCGAGCTCGGTGCCGGCGGGGTCCCGGCGGACCTGCCGGACCGGGTCTGGATCGAAGGCCTGCGGCTGGTGGTCACGACGCCGGCGATGCAGGGGGAGTACCTCCGCGCGCAGGCCGCCACGCAGGAGGCGCTGGCGGCGGCGATCCGCGAGCGCCTCGGCGACGCGGTCCCGGACGACCTGCTGCCCGAGGTGCTGGGCGGCGCGGTGGCGGCGGCCTGCGGGGTGGCGATGCGGCGGTGGCTGTGGTCCGACCCGCCGGTCGACCTGGGCGACCTGTTGCGCCGGGCGCTCCTGCTACTCGAGCGCTCGTAGTGCGTCCTCGATGCCGCGGTGGAACGTCGGGTAGGCGTAGATCATGCTGCGCAGCGTGTCCACCGGTACCGCCGCGTGCACGGCCACGGCCAGCGCCGACAGGACCTCGCCGCCGACCGGCCCGGCCGACGTGGCACCGACGAGCACGCCGTCGGCGGCCACGAGCTTGATGAACCCCTCGTTGCCGGCCTTGTGGATCCAGCCGCGGGCGGTCGACGGTACCTGGGTCATCCCCGTCCGCACGGCGAGCCCGCGCTCCCGGGCCTGGGCCTCGGTCAGGCCGACGGCGCCGATCTCGGGGTCGAGGAAGGTGACCCGCGGCGTCGCCCGGTAGTCGGCCGGCGGCCCGTCCTGCCCGAGGATGTCGCGGACGGCGATCCCGGCCTGGTACATCGCCATGTGCGTGAACAGCCCGTGGCCCGTGACGTCGCCGACGGCCCACACCCCGTCGCCGGCCCGCATCCGCTCGTCGACGGCGATGAACCGCTGCCGGTCGAACCCGAGCCCGGCGGGCACGTTGGCCCGGCGCCCGGTGGCGACGAGCAGCCGCTCGGCGGTGACGCCGGGCCCGTGCAGCGTGAAGCCCGTCCCGTCGTGGCTGACCCGGTCGACCGTCGCCGAGGTGTGCACGACGATCCCGTCGCGCTCGATCGCCTGCCGGGCCAGCGCGGACGACTCGGGCTCCTCGACGGCGAGGAGCCGGTCGAGCACCTCGACGACGGTGACCCGCACCCCGAACCGGGCGAAGGCCTGCGCGAGCTCGAGCCCGACGGCACCCCCGCCGAGCACGGCGAGCGACTCCGGGAGCGTCTCGGCCCGCAGCGCTTCGCGGTTGGTCCACAATGGAGTACCGCCGAGGCCGTCGACCGGCGGGATGGCCGGCTCGGTGCCGGTCCCGATGACGAGCGCCCTCGCGGCCGTGAACTCCCGGTCCCCGACGGCGACCGTCCGCGGCCCGGTGACGGTGGCCCACCCGCGGACGAAGATCCCGCCCTTGCCGGTGAACCGCTCGACGGCGACGGTGTCGTCCCAGTCGTCGGTCGCCTCGTCCCGGATCCGCCGGGCGACGGGCGCCCAGTCGGCCTCGACGCTGCTGCTCCCGGCGAGCAGCGGCACCCGCCTGGCCTCGGCGAGCGAGTTGGCCGCCCGGATGATCATTTTGCTCGGCACGCACCCGTAGTAGGGGCACTCACCCCCGACGAGCCGCCCCTCGATCCCGACCACCCGCAGCCCGGCCTCGGCCAGCCTCCCGGCGACCTCCTCGCCCCCGACCCCGAGCCCGACCACGACGACATCCACCTGCTCGGCCATGTGACCCACCCTAGTCGGGCCGCCGATCATCCATCCCCGTTACGGCCGCTTCGTTGATGTGCCGCCGACGGCGGCGGCAGCACCATGGCGTCATGGCTCCGGCACGGCGAGTCGTCACCGGTCTGGCCGCCACGGTCGTGGCGGCCGGGCTCGCGGCACTCGCCTGGTACCTCTGGAGCCAGGGCCTGCAGCGGGCCGACCAGCTCGGCAGCGCGCTGGGGCTGGTGGTCGCCGTGGCCGCGCTGCTGGTCACCGCCCTCGGCGTCTGGCAGGCGCGGCCGCCCCGGCGGGACGGCCCGGTGCCGCCCGGGGGACAGGCGAGCGCCAGCGGGCGCGGCAACATCGTCGTCAACGGCGACGGCAACTGGATCGGCTCCACCCCGCCGGCGCCGCCGTCGCGCTGGCCGCTCGTCGTCCTCGCCGTGGTCCTGCTGGTCGTCGCGGCGGCCGGGGCGGGCTACGTCGTGTACCGCCAGCGGGGCGTGCCGGTCGCTGTCGACGTCCTGGTGAACCCGACCGTCGACGTCGACGACACCATCGGCGGCGCGGTCGTCCCGGTGCCGATCGGCGAGGTCGGCGACCTCTCCGGCGGCGCCGTCGACCTCGGCACCGCGCTGCACGACTACGCCGCCCGCACCGGCGGGGCGGACACCGACCGCACGATGCTGCGCCTCACGCTGCAGGGGCGCACGGATGCCCCGGTGGCGCTCACCGTCGGGGTCCGGGTCGTCGAGCGGCACCCGGTGCAGGAGGGCACCCAGCTGTACATCGGGCCCACCGGCGGTGGCGACGTCATCCCCCGGGACGTGCGCGTCGACCTGGACGCGCCGCAGCTCGCCCCGCGGTACTTCGTCCGGGAGCAGGAGGTGGCCGCGCCGCTGGTGCTGACCCTCGTCAAGGGCGAGTCCGAGGTGGTGGACCTGCGCGTGAGCGCGGCGAAGGCGCTGTACCACTGGGTCGCCGAGCTGCACCTGGTCGTCGACGGTGAGCGCAGCACGATCCGGATCGACGACGGCGGGCATCCGTTCCGCACCAGCGGCCGCGGCGGCGGGCCGAGGTACCGGTTCGACAGCACGACCTGGACCGTCATGGCGACGCCCTGAGGTGCGCGCCGTGGCCGCCCGGATCGTCGCGTTCCTCGCCGCGCTGGCCGTCCTGGCCGCGGTGGTGGCCGGTGACGCGCCACGGTTACCTTTGCTCGAGCAGCAGTACCTGCCGGGCAGCGCGCCGTCCGACGCCGGCTGGCAGCCGTCGCTGGCGCCGCCGGCGGCCCGGCTGGCCTATGCGGCCGGCGACGGGATGTACATCATGCCGTTCGGGGGCCGCTCCGTCCGGGTCGCGGGGTTCGTCGAGCTCACGGCGACGCGGCCGCAGCAGGACTTCGCGACGGAGATCGAGTGGTCGGCCGACGGGCGGTACCTGGCGTGGAGCCAGCAGCTCATGGACGACCCCGGCTACGAGGACCAGATGCGGGCCGACCGGCTGGTCACCTGGACGCTGCTGGACACCGCGACCGGCCGCCGCCGGGTCTGGAGCGATCCCGCGTCGTTCGTCTTCCCCCTCTACGGCGACGAGATGGCCTTCGTGGGGGACCGGTTGCTGATCTGGTCGGACGGCCACCTCGTGGTCGCCGGCATGACCGAGGACCCGGGTGACGCCGTGTCGTTCCCGGCGCTGAGCGAGAGCCGGGTCGTCGGCGCGACCGGTGCGGCGCTCATCGTCCGGCAGGACGAGCAGTTCGTGCGGATCCTGCCCGCCGGCACCGCGGAGCCGGTGGGCCGGGTGGCCGGCGAGATCGTCGCCGCCCGCTACGACCCGCGGGCGGACCGGTTCGCGCTGGTCCTGCGGGAGCGGCACAGCGACTGCGACTGGTCCGACACCGTCGCCGTCGCCACCGGGGACCTCTCCGACGCGGCCCCGCTGCGCATGCCGCCGCTGCCGGACGGGCAGCGATGGCACGCCGGGTCGCGGTCGCTGCGGTTCGCCGCCGACGGCTCGGTCGACGCACTGCTCACCCGGGACGTCCAGGTGTGCGGGGACGTCCGGTCGGATCAGGTCCACCTCCACCAGCGCGGCGACGACCTCGTGCCGGACCCCGCGTTCACCGGCGCCGACGCCACCGCCGGGATCGCCGTCGTCGCGGGCGGCTACCGGGTGGTGCAGCCCGCCTTCGGGCCGTCGGACGAAGCCGTGTACGTCCCCGCCCGCTCCCTCACCGTGTACGGCCCGGACGGCCAGGCGTCGACGGTCACGCTCGGCATCGTCGGGCAGGTGTGGGACGTGAGCGCGGCCGGCTCGTCCGGCGGCTCACCGCGCCCCTCGGTGGCCCCGCCGGCGGTCGACGCCCGGAACCTGACCTATCGCACCACGTGCGGCGGCCTCACCCGTACGGCGTTCGACGTGACGGTGCGCACCGGCCACGGCGAGGCCGTCGGGCCGGACGGCCGGCCGTACCGGTTCACGGTCGGCGCGACGGCCGCCGGCGACCTCACCGGGGACGGCCGGCCGGAGACCGTCGTGGTGCTGGTCTGCGCGCCGGCGGACGCCAACTTCGGCGGCTGGGACCTCCAGGTCGTCGGCGGCGACGGCGCCGCGCTGGCCGGCATCGTCGTGGATCCGCTGCCGGAGGCGCTGTACCCGGCCGTGGACTGGGCGCACGGCGAGCTGGCGATCCGCGATCGGCGCCTGAGCCTCGGCGTCCTGTACTACGGGCCCGACGACTGCCACGCCTGCGGGCCGTCCATCCACCGCGTGCTGGAGTGGCGGTGGGACGGGAGCCGGCTCGTGGCCGTGTGAGTCAGGTCATGGGCGGGTTTGTTGAAGTTTCAAGATCTGCGAGAGATGCTGGTCCGTGAAACTTCAACAACTGGGGGCTGGCATGGCGGAGGTTCGGACGCGGGTCAGCGTGCCGGTGCGGTTCGCGGACGGGTACTCGACGACCGCGGAGGTCTTCACCTTCACCGGGCTCGCCGACGGCAAGGAGCATCTCGCGCTCGGGCTGGGGGACTGGCGGGCCGCGGCGGCCGCCGGGCGGGCGCTCGTGCGGCCGCACAGCGAGTGCCTGACCGGCGACGTGTTCGGCAGCGAGCGGTGCGACTGCGGGCCGCAGCTGCGCGAGGCCGTGGAGCGGATCGCGGGCGAGGGCGGCCTGCTGCTGTACCTGCGGCAGGAGGGGCGCGGCATCGGGCTGTACGCGAAGCTCGACGCCTACGCGCTGCAGGACGCCGGCCTCGACACGTACGCGGCCAACGTCGCCCTCGGCCGGGGCGAGGACGAGCGCGACTACACCGCCGCCGCGCAGATGCTGCTGGCGCTCGGGGTCGACCGGGTCCGCCTGCTCACCAACAACCCCGACAAGGCGCTGCAGCTCGACGCGCTCGGCGTCGACATCGTCGAGCAGGTGCCGACGGGCGTGCACCTGTCGGCGGCGAACGTGCGGTACCTCACCTCGAAGCGCGACCATACGCGCCACACGCTTGAACTCCCGCTCGCGGGCTGATGATGGTCCCGTGACCGACGAACCGCGCTGGCTCAGCGGCCCCGAGCTGCGCACCTGGCTGAACCTCACCCAGGTGCTCATCCAGCTGCCCGCCGCCCTCGACCGGCAGCTGCGCGACGACACGGGCATCCCGCACGCGTACTACCAGATCCTGGCGATGCTCAGCGACCGCCCCGGCCGCTCGATGCGGATGACCGACCTGGCCCGCGTCGTGGGCACCACGACGAGCCGCCTGTCCCACGCCGTGACGAGCCTGGAACAGCGCGGCTGGGTCCGCCGCAGCGCGTGCGTCACCGACCGCCGCGGCCAGGTCGCCGAGCTGACCGACGAGGGCATGGCGGTGCTGGAGGCGGCGGCCCCGGGCCACGTGGCCGAGGTCCGCCGCCTGGTCTTCGACCACCTCACCGAGGCTGACGTCGCCCGCCTCCACGAGATCACCGCCAAGCTGCTCCCAACACTGAACGACTAGCTCCTGCCCCACGAAGGCCACACCGCAGCAGCAGACGCGGTGTCCACGACCGTTGACCGGATGCACGGGCCGCGCGGTGACACGCGCGATCTTGGACTTTTGGTCCCGAATTTGTCCCCTTTATCGGATATTTCCAGGACCATAACTCCAAGATCGACGCGACTCGCGGCGTGGGGCGCGCGGCGGGGCGAGGCGAGGGGCGAGGTGCGCCGCGGTGCGAGGCGAGGCGGGGCGCGGTGCGAGGCGCGCGGGGCGGTGCGGGGCCGGCCCGGTGAGCGGTGGTGGCGCCGGGCTAGCCCAGGTCGTGGAGGCGGTCGCCGAGGTCGGTTCGGCGGTACAGCAGGCGCCGGCCCGTGCGGGCGCCCACCGCGAGCCCCGCGTCGCGCAGCGCGGTCAGGTGGTGTGACGCCGTCGCCGGGGCCAGGCTCAGGGCCGCGGCCACGTCGCCGGTGCTCGACGGGACCGTCAGCAGTGCCAGCACCGCCGCCCGCGTCGCGCCCAGCAGGCCGGCCAGCGCCGCCGGCGGTGGGAACGGGGACGCCCACAGTGCGCCGTAGGCCGTCGGCGGGTACCACAGCGCGCGCCCCGCGCCGGACTCCACGACCCACGCGTGCGGGCCGGCGAAGCCCGACGGGAGCAGTGCCAGGGCATGCCCGTCGAGGGACCACGGCGGGTGCTCGCCGTCCTTGATGTAGTCGAGGCGCAGCGCGTCGGGATCCCACCGCAGGCGCGGGTGGAGGTCGGCGAGCAGTGACCGCGGGCCGTGCGCGGCCGTCAGCTGAGCCCGCGCGGCGATCTCCGCCTCGGCGGCCGACCGTAGTCTGGGCCAGACCGGCGCGACCGCGATCTGATGATACCGCTGGATCTCCCGCACGAGCGAACCCAGCACGCCGGCCGGGTCGTGCGACGGTACGCCCGCCGCCGCGAGCTCGGCCTCCACGCGCGCGAGCGGCGTCGCCGCGATCCGGCGGAGCTCCTCGGACAGCCGGGGCCGCGGCGTCGTGGGCACCGGCGTCAGGAAGTTCGGCACCACACCGGTCGGCGGGTCGAGCACCGCCCAGAACGTGCCGAGCCCGGCCCGCGCCACGTCGCCGGCGACCCGTTCCCGCCACGCCGCGAACGGCCACGCCGTGCCCCGCAGCGCGAACGAGCTCGTCACCACCTCCGCCATGGGCGAGTGCGCGAACCGCACCCCGAGCAGGTCGGCGGCGCTCAGCTCAAGCCGTTTCACCCGTCCATTCGACCACGTTCGAACGCTTCGCCACGCTCCGCGGACGGCCCGTACGGTGCGGCCCCATGGAGTACACCACCCTCGGCCGGACCGGCCTGACCGTGAGCCGGCTGTGCCTCGGCACGATGAACTTCGGCTGGCAGCTCGGCGAGGCCGACAGCCACGCCATCCTCGACCGCGCCCTCGCCGCGGACGTCAACTTCGTCGACACCGCCGACATGTACGGCGCCCGCGACTACGAGGGCACCAGCGAGCAGTACATCGGCAGCTGGTTCGCCCGCACCGGCCGGCGCGACGAGGTCGTCCTGGCCACCAAGGTCTACCAGCCGATGAGCGACCGGCCGACGGACCGGGGCCTCTCCGCGCGCCACGTCGTCATGGCGTGCGAGGCCTCGCTGCGCCGGCTGCGGACGGACCGCATCGACCTCTACCAGATGCACCACGTCGACCGCAGCACGCCCTGGGAGGAGGTCTGGCAGGCGTTCGACGTCCTGGTGCAGCAGGGAAAGGTGGTGTACTGCGGAAGCTCCAACTTCGCCGGATGGCACCTGGCGGCGGCGCAGGCGGCGGCCGACCGCCGGGGCTCCCTGGGCCTCGTGTCGGAGCAGCTGAAGTACAGCCTCCTGACCCGCCACGTCGAGCTCGAGGTCGTCCCGGCCGCGGTGGAGCTCGGCATCGGGCTGCTCCCGTGGTCCCCGCTCGCCCAGGGCCTGCTCTCGGGCGCCCTGCGCAAGGAGCGCGAGGCTGCCCCGGGCCGCACCACGACCCACGCCGCGCCCCGCGTCGACGAGCACCGCGCGGTCCTGGAGCGCTACGAGCGGCTCTGCGCCGACGTCGGCCTGGAGCCGACCACGGTCGCCCTCGCGTGGCTGCTGTCCCGCCCCGGCGTCACCGCCCCGATCATCGGCCCGCGGACCCCGGACCAGCTGGACCTGGCGCTGAAAGCACTCGACACCGTCCTGGACGCCGAGACCCTGGCCCGCCTGGACGAGCTGTTCCCGCCGATCGGCAAGGGCGGCCCGGGCCCCGAGGCCTGGGCATGGTGAAGGCGGGGCGCCCGGGACGGTCCCTCAGCGGGACCTCAGGGCGAGGGACGTCATGGCCTCGTGGAGCTGGGGCTCGGTCAGCGGCGGGACCGGGAGCGGGTGGGCGGCGGCGGGCCGCAGGCCGTCCAGGAGCAGCGCAAGGGCGCGGCGCCACACCTGCGGGGCGACCCCGGCGGTGGCCCGCACGACCATGGACGTCGACCACATGAGCAGCGGCAGGTCCTCGACGGTGAAGTCGGCGCGCAGCGCGCCGGCCGCGTGGGCGCGGGCGACGATCTCGCGGACGAAGTCCAGCTGCGCGTCACACAGCGCGGTCAGCTCCGCGGCGTCCGGGAACCGGCGGGACATCGCGTCGTCGAGGGCCGGGTCGCTCGCCTGCAGCTCGCACATCCGCACCACGTAGCCCACGAAGCCCTCCCACGCGTCGGCGCAGGCCAGCGCCTCGGTGCGGGCGGCCTCCAGGCGGGCCGCGATCAGGCCGGGCATCACCGCGTCGATGAGGGCGTCGCGGCCGGCGAACCGGTTGTACAGCGTGCCGGGGCTCACGCCGGCCCGCCGGGCGATCTCCTCCAGCGGCGCGTCCAGGCCGCGCTCGTGGAACACCTCCACGGCGGCCGCCGTCAGCCGCTCCAGGTTGCGTTGCGCGTCCCGCCGCAGTGCCACCCCGCCGCCACCCCTAACTTGACGCATACCTCAACTTATTTGCTACGCTCGTCCGGCAGAACTTGAGGAGAGCATCAACTTTCTCGGAGGAGTATCGCATGTCCAAGGTCATGGCCGTGTTCGGCGCCGGTACCGGGCTCGGCGAGGCGGTCGCGCGGGCGTTCGGGCGCGACGGGCACCGGGTCGCCCTCGTCGCCCGCCGCGCCGCACCGCTCGAGGAGCGGGCCGCCGCGCTGCGCGCCGAGGGGATCGAGGCGGCCGCGTTCCCGGCCGACCTGTCCGACCCCGACGGCGTCCCGGCCCTCGTCGCCGCGATCACGGCGCGGCTCGGCGACATCGACGTCGTGCACTACGGGCCGGCGCCGGCGGAGCGGTTCACGGCCGCCCGGGAGCTCGACCCGGACCGGCTGCGGCGCTACCTCGACCTGTACACCCACACCCTCATCGCCGTCGTCCAGCAGGTGCTGCCGGGCATGACCGGGCGCGGCGACGGCGCCGTCCTCGTGACGCAGGGCGTGACGGCGGTCCACCCCCGCCCGTTCCTGAGCGGCTTCGGCCCGGCGATGGCCGCGACCCGCAACTGGCTGGCCGCGCTGCACGGCGAGGTCGCCGGCCAGGGCGTCCACGTCGGCACGCTCAACGTCGCCGCGATGATCGCCGGCAGTGAGGGCCACCGCATGTTCCTGGCCGACGGTGCCGCGGCGGGCGTCCCGACGGTCGACCCGGCGTTCCTGGCGGGTCTCTGGCAGCGGGCGTACCGCGACCGCGACCGCTTCGAGGAGACCTACCCCGCGGCGGGGTGATGCTCGTCGAGCACGGCGTCGGACAGCGCCGGCCAGGCCTCGGCGGCCCAGTCGCCGAAGTTGCGGTCGGTCAGGCAGGCGAGGGCCAGGCCGGCCACCGGGTCGACCCACAGGAAGGTGCCGGTCTTGCCGAAGTGGCCGAACGTCGCAGGGGAGTTGCGGGCGCCCGTCCAGTGCGGGGACTTGCCGTCGCGCAGCTCGAAGCCCAGGCCCCAGTCGTTCGGGTCCTGACGGCCGAAGCCCGGCAGGACGCCCGAGACACCCGGGAACTGCACCTGCGTGGCCTCCGGCATGAGGTCCTGGGCCAGGGTCGGGCGCAGGAGCTCCTCGGCCAGCAGGGCCAGGTCGGACAGCGGGCCGACCGCGCCGGCCGCGGGGGAGCCCGCCAGGCGGGTGGCGCCCATGCCGAGCGGGCGCAGGACCGACTCGGTCATCAGCTCGGGGAACGTGCCGCCGGTGCGGGTCAGGACGAAGTCGGCGAGCAGTTCGAAGCCGCGGTTGGAGTACACCCGCTTGCGGCCGGGGGCGGCGAGCTGCTGGTCCTCGTCGAACGCGATGCCCGACGTGTGGGCGAGCAGGTGGCGGACCGTCGAGCCCGCCGGGCCGGCGGGCTCGTCCAGGGTCACGTCGCCGCGGTCGACGGCGACCAGCACCGTCAGCGCGGTGAGCAGCTTGGTGACCGACGCCCAGGGCAGCGCCACGTCCGGCCCGGTGCGGTCGCGGACGCCGTCGGCGTCCACGACCGCTACCGCTGCGGTGTCCACGGGCCAGGTCTTGACGATGTCGAGTGCGCTCACCCGACTGAACCTACGGCAAGGCGTTGAGGAACGGCTCGTGGGCGTTCATGAACTCCCAGCCGTAGTACCGGTCCCAGTTGATCGACCAGGTCATCAGGCCGCGGAAGGCGGGCGTGGTGCCGCCGCGCAGCGTGTACGAGCCGCAGCCGGTCCCCTTGACCAGGCAGTTGACCGCCGCCTGGACGACCGCCGGTGCGACGTAGCCGTTGCCGGCGCTGACCGCGGCCGGCACGCCGAACGCGATCTGGTCCGCCCGCAGGCCGGGGAACGTCTGGCCGGTGTTCGCGACCGGGAAGCCGGCCTTGAGCATGTCGGTCATCGCGATGTGGAAGTCGGCGCCGCCCATGGTGTGGTACTGGTTGTCGAGCCCCCAGATCGGGCCCGAGTTGTAGTCCTGGACGTGCAGGACGGTGATAGCGTCGCGCAGCGCGTGGATGACCGGCAGGTAGGAGCCGGCCCGGTTGTCGCCGGCGCTGGTGCCGCCGTAGAACTGGTAGCCGAGCTGCACGAAGAACGTCTCCGGCGCCATGGTGAGCACGAACTTGGTGCCGTAGCGGGTCTTCAGCGTCTTCAGCGCCGAGATGAGGTTCACGATCACCGGCGTCGTCGGGTTGCGGAAGTCGCTGTCGCCGGCGTTGAGGTACAGCGAATGCCCCTCGAAGTCGATGTCGAGCCCGTCGAGGCCGTACTTGTCGATGATCGCCGACACCGAGGACACGAACGCGTCGCGGGCCGCGGTGGTGGTGAGCTGGACCTGGCCGTTCTGGCCGCCGATCGAGATCAGCACCTTCTTGCCCTGCGCCTGCTTGGCCTTGATGGCGGCGATGAACTCGGCCTCGGACTCGACGTTCGGGCACTCGGCGACCGGGCACTGCCGGAAGCGGATGTCGCCGGACGTGACGCTGGTCGGCTCGCCGAAGGCCAGGTTGATGATGTCCCAGGCGGCCGGGACGTCGGCCATGCGCACGTAGCCGGAGCCGTTGGCGAAGCTGGCGTGCAGGTAGCCGATGAGCGCGTGCTTCGGCAGCCCGGTGACCGGCGGCTGGCTGGTGGAGGGCGACGGCGAGGTGGACGGCGACCGCGAGGGCGACGGCGAGACCGACCGGGACGGCGAGGGCGAGGCCGTGGTCGGTGAGGCGGTCGGCTGGCCGCCGGGCCCGTCGAGGGCGATGTCGTCGGCGTTGTACGCCCCGGTGCCGTACCAGCCGTGCACGAACACCTGCACCGAGGTCTGCCCGGCGGTGGTCGTGAACGGCACGGTGAGCTTGGCGTAGGCCGACGTCGTCGTCCAGGTCGACGCACCGCCGGTCACGCCGAGGTACACGTAGCTGCCGCGCACCCAGCCGGACAGCGTGTAGGCGGTGTTCGGCTGCACGGTCACGGTCTGCGTGCAGTTGGCGTTGTCGGAGGCGGTGGCGTTGCCGTTGAGCGCGTACGAGCCGGAGTGCACCGGCGTCGTCACCGCACCCGACCCGCTGCCGGTGCACGACCAGCCGCTGAGGTTGCCGCTCTCGAACCCGGGGTTGGTCAGCAGGTTCGCGGCGTAGGCGTTCGTTGTCACGAGAAGGGCGGCGGCCAGGGTGACCACGGCGCCGGCGGCAAGCAGGATGCGGTTGCGTTTCATGGACGGACCTCCATGGACGGTGGCCGCCATTATTAGGTTTGTTAACTGTTTTTGTCTACACCGAAGACACCTTGACGGCCGCTATTCATCCGGTGAATAGTGGTCGGCATGTCAGCGCCGTTCGTGCTCCTCGGGCTGCTCGCGGGTGGCCCGCGGCACGGCTACGACCTCAAGCACGCCTACGACCGGACCCTGCCGCGGGCCAAGCCGCTCGGGTTCGGCCAGGTGTACGCCACCCTCGGCCGGCTCGAGCGGGACGGCCTGGTCAGCCAGTCCGGCCAGGAGCGCGAGGGCGGCCCGGACCGCACCACGTACGCCCTGACCGAGGACGGCCGGGAGAAGCTCGCCGGGTGGCTGGCCGCCGTCGAGGAGCCGGCGCCGCACGTGGCCAGCGCCCTGCTCGCCAAGGTCGTCGTCGCGCTGTTCGCCGCCGGCCCGGAGCAGGCGCTCGCCTACCTCGCCGCGCAGCGCCGGGCGCACGTCGACCGGCTGCGCGAGCTCACCCGGGCCAAGTCCCAGCCCGGCGTCACCGTCGGCGACGTCATCGCCGCCGACTACGCCATCGCCCACCTCGACGCCGACCTGACCTGGCTCACCGCCACGATCGAGCGCGTCGCCCAGCCACAACCGGGGGAACTCTCATGATCCTTTCCGCGCGGGGGGTGGTCCGCTCCTACGGGCCGACCCCGGCCGTCCGCGGCGTCACGCTCGACGTCGCCGAGGGCGAGATCCTCGCCAACACCGGCCCCAGCGGCTGCGGCAAGTCGACCCTGCTGCACTGCCTGGCCGGGATCATCCGGCCGGACGCGGGCGAGGTCACCTTCCTCGGCCAGCGCGTCGACCAGCTCTCCGAGGCCGCCCGCTCCAGGCTGCGGCGCACCAGGTTCGGCGTGCTGTTCCAGTTCGGGCAGCTCGTCGCCGAGCTGTCCGCGGCGGAGAACGTCGCGCTGCCGCTGCTGCTCGCCGGCACGGGGCGGCGAGCAGCGCGGACGGCGGCGCTGGCGTGGCTGGACCGCGCC